>JABSSF010000001.1 GCA_013214485.1 Rickettsiaceae bacterium
ATGAGTCATTTAAAGGAGAGTGGAATTACATTATAAAACCTATTAAATATTAAAGTTATTTTTGCAAGCTTCCTAGGTTACAATATAAATAAGATATTTCTAAACAGTAATACAAATATATCTGGTAGTAACACATTACTAGAATATCTGAAATATTATAGTAATTTTTTAAATAACGTAACTAGTGATGCTGCAACTATAATAGCTAAAATTAAATATCCCACATATTATCAATTTTTAGAAATAGTTCAAAGAGCATTTCACCCTATTACCTCTGAAGTAATTAATAAGCAAGATGTTGCGACTATGAAATATCTGATAGAAAATAAATTTAACCTTGAATATTATATCAAATATATTCATGTGCCGATAAAAAATATGCAGTTTTTAAGTAATAGTGCCTTAGCAAGCGAATTATTTATGGGTAAAATCGAACTAAATATGCTCTATTCACAATTTGTAACAGAATACTTTAATTATGTTGATAATATATTGCCTGTATTAAATTATAATAAAGCTGAGATTAAGCCTGAAGAAGAGAAAATATTAAATAACCATATCCAGCAGATGATTTATGCCATAACAACGGATTTTATGAAATATTGGGATATTTATTCACTTAATGAACAGTTAGACAAATTAGCCAATAATAATAATACTAAATCTACTGAGATAGCAGCTAATATATTAGCTAAACTTCTTTCCCATGATTACGAGAATCAGTTTAAATTATATCTTAGCCAAATTATCCAAGGTGATAATAAAGATATTTTATTTACTAAAGACTCTAACAATACAACAATATTAGAAACTTTATTCCTTGAGATGAAGTGGGAGTTAGTAAATTGGATAAAAGAAAATATTGCCTATAGTAAATCTTCTGATTTAAGTCTAAAGGATTCATTACACTATATTTGTAGGAATTTAGATACAGAATTTATCGAACCATATAACTTAGGCGTAGACACTAGTCTGGCTGATGATTTTTTCACAAGTTTGTAAAGCTCCAATTATCTTATTATTCCCCAGTTTTGTATGGCAGCAGTAATACGAAACTGAGGAACTTTTTACTGTATTATAGAATCTATTTCTAAAGCATCACCTGACATTTCCATTACTTGATTCTGTTCATCAATGCATGGTAATTCATTGATACCTATCATATTGTTGTTATCTTCATTATCATTTTGTTTAATAAATTTATAATACTTACTAAGGTGGTTATCCTACTTATCAATTCCAAATTTTTCTATTATGTCTGCAATAAAAATACATTTCTTTTGGTTAAGATTATCAAAATTTATAAATTTATAATAACTTTTCTTGATTTTACGCTGAAGACTAGGGTTAAACTTCCTCACGCTGTTTATTTGCTCCATATTGTTAGTCATACATGCTAATTGAAATTTTTCCATTTTAGTAGCTTTTTTATTGTTAATCATAATTTCTTTTACTGCTGCATTAGCAAGAGTACTAAGTATGCTTTCATTCTTATCTGATACGCCATATTTAGATGCTATTTCTTTAGTAACTTCCATTATCTTTTTAAAGCCAAAACTTACAAACTTTTTTATAAGGGGTGAAGTTAGATCGTCATCCTTTATTCCAAGATTAGCCATTAATTTTAAAATCTTTTTACTGTGATTTATGTTTTTAGAGTCATAATTTATAACCTTTCTTAAAAGAGGTAAAACTAATTTGTCATTTTTTATCTCAAACTTAGCCATTAATTCTAAAATCTTTTTGCTTTGATCTATTGGGGTATTATCAATTTCTTCTGTTATTATTTTAGTAACCTTGTCAGAATTTAATAATGATATTATTGAATTTTCTTTCAACCTTGCATAATTATCTATTAATAAATGATTTATTACATCGGTAGGTTTTACCGAATTGTAATCGATAAAAATATCTTCTGGTGATTGGATATCTATTAACTTAATTAAATTGTCACGCATCCATATATCAGCTTGGGCATTTTCATAAAAACTATTATAAATTTCTGATAATGAATTAAAATCAAGCTTTTGAAAAATTGCCATTAGATCTAATTTTTGGACATGGTTATTATGATTCGGATTACTACAAATAATGCTGAATATAAATTTAAAAATTTCTTTATCTGGGCATTTATATAACAACTTATTAAGAGTACCTTTGTTTACGTGTTCTTGGATAATATTTTTATATGAATTTTGTAAAAATAAAAAATTATTAAATATCTTTTTGAATTCAGGGGTGGTTTTAATAAAAAGGTTTTTATTAAAACAAATTTCTTTTGCCCAATAAAGATGCTCCTTCATATTTAGATTCTCTATCTTTAAGTCATTATCTGTAGTTAAAATTTCAACTAATCGAGAAAAATACTGATCCTTGACATAACTAGAAACATCTGGTGATTCTAAGTATTCCTGTATTACATTATTGGAACAAAAATTAATAAAATCCTTGTTATTTTTTATTATCTTTAGGAAGTTGTTTTCATTAATTTCTATTACTTTATACTCTATATTATGGTCTTTATTATTTTTCACACGATAAAATAAATAATTACAGTCATCAGTGTATTTATCGTAGTAACCGATTAATTGGTAATTTGAGTTTGAAGCTATATCGCTAGTAAATATTTGATCACCTTTGCTAATTACTTGACAAAGTTCTTTTATATTCCTGTAAATAAAATCGTGAATATTTTTATCTTTTAAAGATAATAAATCAAAAATTATTTTTTTACTTTTAGCAGGTTCTGTAAATTCCAATTTATTTTTTGAATAAGGGTTTCTAAACAGAATTTTATTATGTAAAAAATATTTTGTAAATTCTGGACTTTGTTTACCTAATAAAGTATCTGAATTGTTAGAAATTATATCAGCTATCTTCTTAACAGAAAATGAACCACTATTTTTACATCCCTGAATGAGTAAGAAGTGCTTTTTGATTAGGTCGTTGGATTTTATATTTAATTTATTAAACCCATCATTTGTCAATTCCGTTAATCTTTTACAATATTGATTATAGAATAACTCTTCATTAAAAGAATTTTTCTTAATAAAATCTGTTATATCTGTATCAAAAAAATCTTCTGTAGAAAGGTTTTCAATAAGAAAATCCGTTAATTTTGAATCAGCGCCTGTATTCTTTATTAATGCAAAAAATTCCTTTTTATTCAAAAGAATATCATTTTTATCCCAAGGAGTTGCTTCAGAATTTGCAGCAATTACATCAAAGGTTATAGTTTTGAATGTTTTATCACCTTTAATAAAAAAATTAGTTTTTTCCCAGAAATCTTTGGATATATTTTTAACAACCTTATCAATCTTGCCTTTATATTTATTATAAACATCTTTATTATTAGGGTCGTATAGATATGCTATTATTGTATTGTTATCAGCATTAAACTTAAATACTTTAAGTAATAAACCATGCCCTCCTCCAATCCTTCCCTTTTCTGATGCTCCTAAAATTATTCCTACATTTGTATCGTTTATTTTATGACATATCTTTTTTATCTTAGCCCCAAACATGTTTTCATCGCAGGTAACATCAACACTCAGCAATTCTTGTATTGACTTTATTTTTGAATTAGGTGTACTCTCATATATGCCATTAAAATCATTTTGGACAGAGCCGCAAATGTCATGATGGCTGTGGAACCATATTATATGATTTAGAAAATGCTCTATATTGTTTAACTTTTCTAAATACGATTCGATATCATTTTTTAAATCGGAAGAATATTTTTGCTCCAATTTTTTTTTAATTATTGCATTTTCTAATTCTTTACTCCTATCGCTTGATAAAATAAAATTTTGACTCTCAAAAAAGTAATCTGTGTCATCAATCTTAGTATTTTTATTAGATTTAATATTTGCATTCAAAGATGAAAAATATAAATACGCAGATAAACCAAAACATTGCCCGTTACTTTTAGCAAAATATTCTATCGTTTCTATGATAGCTAAAATTTTATATTGTATAGTTGTATTATCTAAAAAATCTAATATATGTTTTTTTTGAAAACTATTTAAATCATCGTGCTTTTCTATAAATGGCTTAATATATTCTATCTGATAATTAAGACTATTCTTTGATTCTAATATACTGATATATTTTTGATATAGATTTTCCCAAAAGAAATTTTTAATGCCTTTAGTAAACTTAGTATCTTCTAACTTATTAACACACTCTTTAGCTAATTCACATAATTTTAATTTCAGTTTAAATTTAGATATATCTTTACATTTTTTTATTAAAAATTTCTGCTTATAGTTAATACTATCATCTATAAAATCTGAATCTAAATCATAACGAATTTGGTTTAGTTTTGACATTTTATACCCCTCTAGTTTTCTAAAACTACTATAATATTAACATTTTTTAATAAAAATGTCAAAAAATTAGTTAATAAAATTTAAAAAACTATACTAATAGTTAATTTATGATACTATTATAGCTGCTTAAGATAAGATTTATAACGCCGCCAGCGGATAAGAAATCTAGAGGATTCTAGTATGGGACTGTTAACAAAGGCACAAAACGCTACTCTTCAAAAGTATATTAACTATAGGTGTACAACCCCATAGATAAATTAAAAATGTCTGAGTGGTAAGGCGATTGAGAATGTTGCTCCACCATCAAGATTATTCTCCACCTTAATTTTACCACCATGCACTTCTACAACTTTCTTACATAATGCTAAACCAACTCCTCTACCTCCTGCTGGAGTTTTGGTACGGCTACTGACATTAAATACTCCAAAAATATCATAAATTTCATTCTTAGGAATTCCAATTCCTTGATCATAAATGGTAATTAATGCTGTATCTTCTGAGTATTCTAAAGTAATAGAAATTGGCTTGCCCTTACCGTAAATTATAGCGTTACTTAGAATATTATCAATAGCTTGACGAATATAATAATGATCACCATAAATATAGACAGGTGTAACATCGATTAAAAATATTGGTTTGCGACCTTTCTCAGGGTACAATTTCTTGATGATATTAATTCGTTCATAAATTAATTTTGCTAAATTTATTTTTTCAATGTTTAATATGTAACTTAAGCTAGTAAGTTTTGATAGGTCAAGTAAATTATTAACTAAACTCTCCAAACGATCCGAGCTAACAGCAATATCCTTGATTACTGATAATCTTTGTTGCTCAGTTAATATATCGTAACTAACTAAAAGTGAATGACCTAAACTAACTATCCCAGTTACTGGGGTGTGAATTTCATGATTAAGATTACGAATAAGTTCATTTTTTAACTCGTATAATTTTTGTAGCTCCTCATTGCGGTGTTGGATTTTCTCATTTAGAAACTTTCTTGCTAAATTAGCAATTATTAATTGTCGCTGCTTAGGTCTTAAGAAACTAATTATTATCGCAATAATTAGTGTAATAATATAGATGATATTTATATTAATTGTACATTGTTGTTGTAAATGGTTGCAGACAAAAAACTTGTAAAATTCTATGCTACAAATTACTCCAGTAATAATAATAAATATTGCTAGTTGCCAATGAGCAAGAATTGCTACTAAGGTTAAATTTATAATGAAAATTATTGTTGTGAGCTGATCACAATCACTAATAATTACTTGCAAACAGCTAATAAACACTAAAGAATAAAATAATCCAAATAACCATAATATAGCAATAAAATTTTTATTCTTTAAACCAGGTAGCCACATTTGATATGTCAGAAAAATCCCTGATAAAATAAATACTAAATCATAAAGAATTTTATGAATAGTTAAATACTCATTCTTGATGTTAAGTGGAATTGTATAAATTGTTATAATAATAAAACAACTGGAAAACACGCCAAAAATAGTATAAGTTACTTCGTCTTTAGGAGAGTTTGCTTGACAAAAATTAAGAAAATTAAAATTACTTATTAGCTGCTTAAAAAAGATAAATCGTCTCTGACGATAATTCTTTAAATATTGTAAATGTCTGTTATCCTTAACGCCAACGAAACCCTTAGTCATATTTAATAAATAATGAATCAATACTATCATTACCAAATTTACTAATATGCCATATAAAATAATATCTAATATAGAATCATTCTGTAAATGACCGATAATGATAGTTATAAAACTAATTATCATGCCTGCTATAATTGATTTATAATTACTACGAAAACCAAAAACAGTTAATAAAAAAGGAGTAGTAACTAGGGGTATATAAAAACTATTCACTAATAAAATTAATTGCCAAATATCAGTAATTTGAAATGCCATTACTAAAGCAAAAATACCTATAGAAAACGCACAAAAATAAGTAAAAATTAAATTACGCTTTAAAGCTTTTAATCCTAATGATTTACGTAAATCATAGGAAAAAATAATTGTTGCAGCATTTAAATAGGAATCAGTGTTAGACATAATCATTGCAATAATTCCACAAGCAATAATTCCTTTTAGACCAATATATAAATCATTGTCAATAACATAGCTGATAATGTTACTAGTAAACTCCAGATCTGGTTTACTAGCTAAAAATAAAAATAGAATTCCTAAAAATGTTATTGAAATTAACAACCTAGTAAAACTAGCAAAGAAAAAAGAATCCGCTACTTGCAAAGTATTTTTAGCAATAGTAATTTTTTGAAAAGTTGCTGGACTAAATGTTGGAATTATAAAATATAAAAAAATTGTAAACGATACCCATAATTGTGAATAATCACTATTAACAAATTGTTGATAATCGAATATAGATTTTTCAGAAAATTGGAAAAAAGCTATTTGTGATTCCAAACTACTATGCCAAATAAAGAAAATAATAATAGGAATTATTACCCAAAATATTGCAATTTTAAGTTGAATTACATCTGTAAAAGTAGTAGCTTTAATTCCTCCTAAACTTGAATAAGTAATAATTACTATACTACTAGCTAAAGCAGTGTAAAAACTAGAGTTTTCAAAAAATAATTGTAAGATAATTGCTGACAATTTAAATTGGATAGCAATTTTACAGATGCAAGTAGTGCTGCTAATTATGGCAATAAGAAATCTAACTTTATTACCGTATATTTTCCCCATAGAATCAGCAATAGATAATGAACCAAGAAATTCTCCCATACGTGGAGCAATTATATAACAAATTACTAACCAACTAAGTAAATCACCAAAAATTCCAGATAACGTAAATAAAATATTCTCGGGATAAATATGATAAAAATCGTGTAGGAAAAATCTGCTACTGATCCAGGTTGCTATTAGAGTAGTAACTATAGTAGAAGTAGAAAAATTTCGGCCACCAAGAGCATATTCCTTAGTGCTATAAATTTTTCTACCATAAAATAATCCAGTGATCATTATTACCACTAAAAAAAACAAAAAAATTAATTTATCAATATTTAAAAACATCGGTTATAGCATTCTTTTATACACAACCAATAGTTAATATATCATTTTAAGAGATATTGCAAGTAGTTTTTTACTTCTGGTTTATAAATAATAATATCACTGAATTTATAGATTATGATTTAGGCTGAACTTACATTTATTACAAAGTAATATTTTGACTCTTTTGTCCTGTAAATAGACAATTATTTTCGATTAAAAACACTACAAAATATCTTCTTTATACTGAATGTCGACACGACCTAATTTTTCCATCTATTGTGAAACCAGAACCACTGCTCTGGGTTTTCTTTTACCCAAGATTCAATATGTTTATTTATTTTTAACATTATGTTATAACAATCATCCCGCATGTTACCAGTTTTAGTATATTCTATCGGGTCGTGAAGAATAATTTTAAAATTACTCCCTTTTTTGCGGATAACTTGGCAAGGGATTATGGGATAATTATATTGCAAGCTTAATTTAGCAATAGCATCTGCAGTCATAGCAGGACGACCTAAAAAAGGTACTTCTATACCATCATTCATTTTTTGATCAACAAGCATGGCAATAGAACTACCAGCTCTTATTTCACGGATTAAATTTTTTACTCCACCAGCACCTTTAGCAATCAAAACTATATTTTCTTCTTGACGAAGTTTTAAGACAGCAGCATCAATATAAGGATTATTAGCTTTGCGATAAATAATTACAAATCTAGGATAAGCTTTCTTTATATTACGTATCAAAAAATCCCAATTAGCAAAATGACCTAAACATAGGATAAAAGGTTGTTTATTTTCCTGATAATATTTGACTTTATCATAGCCAATAATTTCTGTACGCTGCTGCAACTGAGCTTCGGATAAATGGTTGATAAAAGGAAACTCACCAATATAGTGACCAAAATTATCAAGCAAACCATCAATTGTTTTATCAATATCAATATTATCACCAAAAGTTTTTTGTAGGTTTTTTCTAGCTGTCTTAGTTGCCTTTAATTTATAACCAACTTTTCTAAGGATAAAACTACATAAGCTCGCTGATCTTTCAAGTCCTAGTAGTCTTAAACCATAAAAAAATAATAAAAAGGCCAAATACTCAAAAATATGTTTAATCTTTTTATATAATTTGTTCTGAGATTTTTGCATATAATAATTTATTTAGTTCATGTTCATTTTCAAAAGATAACTCTATATCCACATATTTGATGGCAAATTTTTCTGGAATTTTGACATAATCTTTCTTAGTAGTAATTAAAGTAGCTTGGTGTTTGTTAGCTTCAATATTTAAAGCAGTTAATTCTTGATCTAAATATTGGTGATGATCAGGAAATGAAAGAGTTTTAATTACTGGTATTTTGTATTCTTTAAGTAAACTATAAAATTTATCTGGATTGCCAATACCACAAAAAGCATAATAATTATGCTGTTTGTTAATTTGAGTTATAAGATTAAATTTTGCTTTAAAAAGAGGTTTATTACTATTTTCAATAATTCGTATTAAATATTCATCTTGGCATTTGCTATTACCAATCATAAAAATTAAATCAATATTTTTTAAAGCTTTCTTAGGAGAGTTACGTAACGCCCCAGCTGGAAATATTTTTCCATTACCCAAACCTCTTAGCGCATCAATAGTCAAGATTTTAATATCTTTATGAAAATTTGGATTTTGTAGACCGTCATCAACTAATATTATTTCAGGTTTTAAATCATTTAAAATAGGTACCGAGTCGGTTATTTTTTTAGTGGCAATAACTCTACCATGATTTCTTAATAATAAGGATTCATCACCAACCTCGCACGCCAAATGATGGTTGTTTACTAATGTTCCTTTTTTGAGCTTACTTTTATAAGCTTTAGTAATAATAACAAAATTAATATTTTGTTGTTTTAAAAAATTAGCAAGCCAAATAATAGTTGGAGTTTTACCTGTACCTCCTACAGTTATATTACCAACACAGATAACTGGAGCAGGTAACTTTAACTGCTTTGCAAAAAACTTTCTGATAATTCCTAAAATTATATATATCCAAGAAAATGGGGTAAGTAATAATGGAATTAAGCCTGATTTTTGCCAGAATACTGGGTAATTTAATTTAATCATTAACAAATTCCTCTATTTCTAATAAATATTTAGTAATCACTTCTTGTTTTCTAGAAACGAAATCGGCTGCATTCTTACTACAGTTTGTTGCAATTTTACCATTAGTAGATTTAAGAAAAAATTGTAATTTTTGCTCTAACTCTTCCTGATTATGAATCTGTATTGCAGCTTGTAATTTTAACATATCATCAGCAATATCTTGATGATTACTCATATCAGGGCCAAATAAAATTACATTATTAAAATAAGCAGGTTCTAATAAATTATGGCCACCTTTTTTAAAAGAACCTGCAACAAAAGTGATAAATGATAATTGATAAAATAGCCCTAACTCTCCAAAACTATCAACTATATATAAATCATTTGCAAGGTTAGGAACCTCATCTTTAGAACGAATAGAATAACTTAAACCAAGTTTTTGACAATGACTAGTAATTTCAACTATGCGGTGAGGATGTCTTAGAATGATAACTGGATAATAATTTAACTTTTTGTTTTTTAAGTTTTTTATTGTTGGTAAAATAACAGCTTCATCTTCTGCATGCGTACTTGCAGCAGTAAAGATTTTTCGTTTCTTAAAACAATTTTGTAACAATTTTAATTTCTGATCATTAACAGTAAGTGGTTTGTTAGCAAATTTTATATTACCTAAATTCTTAATAATAGCTTGGTTATTATACTCAACATTAAGTGTAGAATATTTAGCAAAATATGACTCGCTTTGAGTTAAAATCTTAACAAAACAACCAGTTAAGTTAAAATATTTATGCCATTTTTGCCAGAATGCAAAAGATTTATCAGAAAGCTTAGCATTTGCAAGTATCATTTTACATCTTTTAGAGCCTTGTGTTAGTAAACATGGCCACAGTTCAGACTCAATAAAAATACCAAGATCTGGCTGCCAGTGTTTTAAAAACCTACTGACAAAAATAATATTATCATGAGGAATAAAATAATGGATGACGTTTTTATGAGTTAGGCGTTTTTGTAAGATATCTGCTGAAGATAAAGTGCCAGTAGTAATTAAAAAACTTGCTTGTGGACAAACTTTATTTAAATTTTCTATTAAAGTAATAGCGATAGTTGTTTCTCCAACACTTGCAGCATGTATCCATAATAACTTACCGTTTGGTCTTATTTTATTATTTAAAGTTAGACGCTCCATTATCGAACGGTAACTTTCTTTACCAATAGCTAATCTGTATAGTAACAGCAGAAAATATATTGGTAATAAAATAGTAGTAAGAATATTATATAAATATATTAATTTCATGATTGTTTTATTCTAGACTCAGCATCATGCGTTAACTGCATTAAAGTCTCCTCTAATTTTAAGTTATCATCCTCTAAATTACCACTAGCAGTGAATTCCTCACCAATAGTTACGATAACAGTGCTAAATGGCTTAGGAATAATCATTTTATCCCAACTATTTAGTTTAAAATACTTATTTGCAGCACAAGATACAGGTATTATTTTTTTATTATAATTATATGCTATTTTATTAATGGCACTATTAATTTTATATACAGGCCCTCTAGGACCATCGGGGGTAATTACTATATTATGTCCTTTCTTTAAACGATTAATTATTTGTTTTAATGCTCCTAAAGGGTTTTTATTTGTCGATCCTGAGACAGTTTCTTTGCCCCATAATTTAATAATTTTTGTTACTATTTTGCCATCAGAATGAGTTGAAACAAGAGCAGCTATATTAGAACATTTACAAAACATCTTAGGGCTAAACGCCAGTCTATTATGCCAAGTAATAAAAATTACTCCTTGGCTTTGTAAAAATTGCTCTTGACTTAAGTTTTTGTGCCAAACCAAATGCCATCTGGTAGTTAGGTTCACAAATTTTAAATATAAAAAAATAATTCCAGCTACAAAGTTAAAAACTAGATTACTATTTTTTAAAAAATATTTAATTTGTTTTTTAATCACTATACTAGCTGTTTCATTGCTTCGTTTATTCGCCTGCAAGCTTCAATTAATAATTCTTCTGAGGTGGCATATGAAAGTCTAAAATACCCTTCCATACCAAAAGCAATACCAGGTACGATTGCTACGTTAGCTACTTCGAGTAAATAGGTAGCAAAATCTGCACTAGAATTAATGGTTTTTCCTTGCGGGGTTTTATTACCAAAAACACTTGAGCAATTAGGAAATAAATAAAATGCCCCTTCTGGTTTGTTACAACTAATTCCAGTTATTTCAGCTAATTTAGATAATACTAAATCTCGTTTTTTTTGAAAATTAATAACATTAGGTTTAATATAATCTTGAGTACCATTTAAAGCTTCTAACGCTGCTGCTTGGCTAATAGATGATGCTCCCGAAGTGCTTTGTGATTGAATAATAGTCATTGCTTTGATAATTTCTTCTGTTCCAGCTCCATAGCCTATCCGCCATCCAGTCATTGCATAAGCTTTTGAAACTCCATTAATGATAAAAATACGTGACTTAAGATCAGGAGCTATGTTTGCTAAAGTCTTAAATTGAAAATTATCATAAATAATATGTTCATATATATCATCACACATAATATGTAATCGTGGATATTTTCGTAACATCTCAGCAATTTGTTGTAATTCATTTTCATTATATGTAGCACCAGATGGATTACTCGGAGAGTTTAACAATAACCATTTAGTCTTGTTAGTAATTTTACTTTCTAATTCATTTACAGTAATTTTAAAATTATCTTTTTGCTTTGGAGTAGCAATAATAGGTTTACCACCTGCAAGTAATACCATATCAGGATAAGATACCCAATAAGGAGCAGGAATTATTACTTCATCCTCTACATTTAGAGTAGCCATAAATAAATTATAAATTACCTGTTTGCCACCAGTGCTAACAATCACTTCATTTAAATTATAATCTAAATTATTTTCTCTTTTAAATTTATCACAAACTGCTTGTTTTAATTTTGGCATACCTGCTACTGGAGTATATTTAGTCAGGCCAGCATTCATTGCTTCCTTGGCTTTTGCTTTAATATTATCTGGAGTATCAAAGTCTGGCTCACCAGTACTAAGGGAGATAATATCAATTCCATCTGCCCTTAATTTTGCAGCTGTAGCTGCAATGCTTAAAGTTGGTGATGGCTTTATAGATTGTAATCTTGTAGATATTATTGACATAACATTATCTAAAATTAGTTAGAAATTATACAAAAAAATTTGAACCCAGACAAATTATATGAGAACATCCATTGTAAATCAAATTAAAATATAGACTAATGCAAATTATCAAGGATATATTTTCTACTGCTAATAAACTGTTTAAATCATCTGTTGCTTTTATTGTTAACTTACCTAGTTCAATCCTTAAGGGAAAAGCTTGGTTTAAAAGTTATATTAAACAATTTCATTATAATTTAAATAATCTAAGTGAAAGTAATTTGAAACTTGGGATCTATCATTTAGAAAATCGTAATTTTAATGATGCTATTTTTAGATTTAAATTTGTTGATAAGTATTTAGATAAAGGAAATAAAGAAGCTAATTATTATCTTGGGTGCGTTTATTTTATGAAAAATAATTACCCCCAAGCTGTTAAATATTTAGAAAAAGGAGCAAGCGAAGATAAAATTAATTTAAAACAATTTATTAAACAAATTGATAATGTACAGCAAGTGCCAGATGATATATATGTTTTTCATCGTGATATTAACGCTGAAATATTTATTGATAAATTTGCTAGTGATACAAAAAATTTACCACAAATTATAGTTCAGGAATTACTGAATACTATTGAAGATTTACCTGACCAATATAGTATTTTAGATTTAGGTAGTAATATTTCTATACTAGGCAATGAGCTAAGAAGAAAAATGCCAGATAGTTTTGATTTAATTAGAGTTGAATGCTCATCTGAAATGATCGTATTAGGAGAGGCATGTTTCCCAGACGTAACAATATATGATAATACTCATCAAACGTTACCAATTAAGTATGTAGCAGAAACTAAGGAACAATATGACGTCATCGTTAGCTTAGAAGGAATCTCATATCAAGCTGATTTAGCACCTATATTTGATAATTTATATAAGGTTTTAAAAGATAATGGCTACATAGCCTTGTGTTTTAAATATTCTCAATCGAGATCATTTTCTGCTAAGCATTTAGAATTTTCATATAATGAAGAACAAATTGTTGAATTACTTACTGAAAGCGGATTTACAATTCAAAGCAAACAAAAAATAATGCTAGAAATAAAAAATAATTATTATATATTCATTGCAAGAAAATCAATTTAAATTAAATAAACATATAAGGATAAGTATGATTAAAAAATCAATTTTTACTACGATATTATTTTTGACAAAAATATGTTTAATCTTAGGTATAAATTACAATATCTTTGCTGCTAGCAAAGATATTCAATATAATTATAATTACAAATTAATCAATGATCGCTGTCGTATTTATGACCCTTATGAAAGTTTTAATCGTAAAATCTTTTTTGTTAATGGAGTTATTGATACTTTTATATTTAGACCCGTTGCGATAACTTATGACAAAGTAACTAATGGTTATACTAAATCCAGAGTAAAAAGTTTTATTAGTAATATAGGCACTCCAGTTACAACGCTAAACTATATGATACAAGGTGATAGTGAAGGAACGTTTAAAAGCTTTTGGCGTTTTATGATTAATAGTACGGTAGGTATAGGAGGCTTATTTGATGTTGCTAGTAAAGTAGGTCTTAAAGTAAAATCACAAAATTTAGGCTCTACTTTAGCACATTATGGAGTAGGCCCTGGCCCTTATGTAGTATTACCAATATTTGGTAGTTCTACTATGCGTGATGCTCCAGGTAGAATAGGTATTGATAGTTTAACCAATATTGTAAAATATCCTTTGCACAGTGATTTTAAATTAGCGGTGTTAGGAATAGGAGATATTGACCATAGAGCACAAATATTACCGTTTACTGATTATGTAACTAAGAATTCTACTGATCCATATATAACAGTTAGGGATGCTTTTTTCCAAAATAGGGAGTCTAAAATATTATATCCTGAGAACTTTAGATGCCCTACAGTTGATTAAAATTTCATTTAGAAATTTAATATGTTATTATTTAGTTTATGTATTTTAATAGGTTTAGTTAAATGGCAAGATTTATATTAATTGTTTTTACGGTATTTACAGTATTTATACCAAGAATAAATGCTATTCAAAACAATCCAGACCAGTCTGAGGAAGTTACT
Organism: Rickettsiaceae bacterium; assembly: GCA_013214485.1. Classification (GTDB taxonomy): domain Bacteria; phylum Pseudomonadota; class Alphaproteobacteria; order Rickettsiales; family Rickettsiaceae; genus JABSSF01. The sequence continues at coordinate 14,688 of JABSSF010000001.1, forward strand.
CAGTTAAGATTTTATATTCAAAATTTGGTCGATCAAGGTTATGATTTATTAAATAACCCTAGCCTCCCTAATAAGGCAAAAAGAAAAGAAATTCGTAAATTAATTTCTAGGAATTTATATCTTGATTGGATGGCAAGATATACCTTAGGACGTCATCGAAGAGTGATGTCAGAAGCTGATATTGAAGAGTTTGTTAATATTTATTCTCAATTTGTTGTTAAGGCATACACTGATTTATTTGAATATTATAATGGACATCGTGCTTTAATAAAAAATATTCAGCAAATAGATGAAGATAGCTTTATCACTCAAATGGAAATAGTTAAAGCAGATTCGCAGTCGCCAATTGAAGTAAGTTATTTAATTCATAGAATAACAGTAGCTGGGCAAAAGGATCAGTACAAAATTGCTGATATTATCACCGAAGGAATTAGCATTCTCAATTCCCAACAGTCAGAGTTTAACAGCGTTATTTTAAATCAGGGTTTGGATGTATTAATCGAGGATTTACAAGCTAAGATTAATGCCGAGAAAGCAAGCAAAGCAAAGAAAGGATAGATCAGTTTTGTAACTATATTGTGTTATAATAACCACCAATATTTATAAATGTATGACCAATTCCTAGTTGCAGTTTAGTATAATCTTGTAGGTATAGCGTTATTTGTAGTACTCTTGTTGCTTAAGATGATTAGTTATTTTAACTTAGCTATTATATTTAATATTAGGTGTTTAATAATTAAAATTTATTTATTAACTAAAAAAGGTATTTTATGAAAAAAATAAAAAATAAAAAATCAGCAATTTTAGCTACAACACTAACAAGCCTTTTCCTTTCTGTGGGTTCAGCTACGGCTGCTGGAGATAAACCAATTCACTGTGAAGTTTTTCATAAAAATGCAAAAGGAGAAATTGTTGCATCGGTTGCAGCTCATAAAAATGATTGTGGTGGTAAAACATCTGATGGTCAAAAGCATAGTTGTGCAGGGTATAGTGATGGTGATAATCCTAATGCTTGGATTGGACTGCCTGATGCAAAATGTGAAGAATTAAACAAGGCTATAAAAGCTGCTGTTATGGGAGAAAAAGTTGAATTATCAGACGAACAGCTTAAAGAAGTAGCAGAGAAAAAGCTAAAGATATCAGACGACGTTAAAAAGAATCTAGGTCTAGATATTAAGAAATAAGTGTTAGGTATAAGTTCGGGGATTTACCGTAACTTAAATTTAGGTACCATCCTAGTACATGAGTAGTATCTGACTTTAGAAAAATAGCAGTAATCACATAGTTTTAAGTTACTTGTATGGTAGTTGTTTCTAAAGTTCAGGCTATTTATGTACTGGATGGTAAATTTTTATTTAGACATCTTCAATATATAATATGGACATCCATATTATATAGTCAATCAACTTGAAAAAGGGAAAGAAGCGTCATCGTAAATCACCTCCAGTGACGTGACAATACAGACTTCATTATATTACTTTTTCTCTGGATTATCACCTTGATATAAAATCGGTTCCTAATGATGGTTTTGGGGATCACCACACCAACCTAACATTGGCTTGCGATGACAGTTTATGTTAACAGAGCCTAAGGTTAATGACATAAAAGGTTTTTTCTGATATAATATACCCGAAACGAACGAAAAACCAGATTTTTAAGTTTGAAAATGAAGCCATTATCTTTGTTAAAAAACTCTTCTGTATCACTGAATATGCAAGGCTTTTTAAATTGATACTGCCTCAATTTGTGTCTTAAAAAACAGGTTTTTCGTTCGTTTCGGGTATATCTCAAAATAAATAAGACATAAGAAATAATGCAATTTATTGATGAAACAAAAATTTATCTCAAAAGTGGCGATGGTGGGCATGGTTGCCTTAGTTTTCGTCGTGAGAAATATATAGAACGCGGTGGCCCAGATGGTGGCGATGGTGGTAATGGTGGTAGCATTATTTTTGAAAGTTGTTCATCACTAAATACTTTACTTGATTATCGTTATAAAAAACATTTCAAAGCTGAGAACGGTGAACCAGGGAAAGGAAGCAATCGTACTGGTAAATCTCGTAAACCGTTAATTTTAAAAGTTCCAATTGGTACTCAAATCTTTATGGAAAATACTGAACTATTATTGTATGATTTCACCAAAGACCAGGAACAATTTCAAATTTTATCAGGTGGTCGTGGAGGACTTGGTAATAGTCATTTCAAATCTTCAACTAATCAAGCCCCAAGAAGGATTACTAAAGGCAACATAGGTGAAGAAATGAATGTTTGTCTGCAATTAAAACTGCTTTCAGATGCTGGGTTAATTGGTCTGCCTAATGCAGGAAAATCAACATTTTTATCAAAAACAACAGCAGCAAAGCCAAAAATTGCAGATTATCCTTTTACTACGATTAAACCAAAACTTGGTGTAGTATATGTTGCTGAGGAGGAATTTGTTCTAGCTGACATTCCCGGGTTAATAGTAGGGGCTCACAAAGGTGTTGGTCTTGGGGATCGTTTTTTAAAACATATAGAACGTTGCAACATTCTTATTCACTTAATTGATGCTACAAGTGATAATATAATTAAAGATTATGAGACTATAAAAACTGAACTGCATGCTTATAGTCCTTTATTAAGTGAGAAAAAAGAGATTTTGTGTTTAAATAAAATAGATATAGTTGATTCAGCTGAGCTGGTTGATAAAATGGAATTACTAGGTAAAAAAGCTAAACAAAAAATATTTCCAATTTCAACATATCAAAATAAAGGAATAGTTGATGTATTACAAGAAGCACTATATAATATTAAATCCGTAGACACTGTTAGTTAAAAATTTAAGTTCATCATTAATGAAAAAAGTAATAACAAGATTTGCCCCATCACCAACAGGATATTTACATGTTGGTAATTTAAGAACCTGTTTAATTAATTGGTTATATGCTAGAAAATATAGCGGAGAATTTATTTTACGTATGGACGATACCGATCTAGAACGAAGCAAACCTGAATATGAAGCAGCTATTATTAAAGATTTAACTTGGTTAAACCTTAAATGGGATAAGGAATTTAACCAATCCTCAAGACTTAGTAAATATGAAGAGGCTAAAAATAAGCTTATTGCTGATGGTAGGTTATATGCATGCTATGAAACTCCTGAAGAATTAGATTTTAAACGTAAGATGCAATTATCTAGATCACTACCACCAATTTATGATCGCTCCTCTCTTAAGTTGACTAAAGAGCAGAAAGAAGAATATGAAAAACAAGGGAGAAAACCCCATTATCGTTTTTTAATAAAAGATGAAGAAATTTGTTGGCATGATATGATAAAAGGGGAAATAAAATATCAAGGTAATAAATTAAGTGACCCAGTGATTATCAGGGCTGATGGTTCAATGACTTACATGTTGTGTTCAACGGTTGATGACATTGATTATGACATTACCCATGTAATTCGTGGTGAAGATCATGTTAGTAATACTGCAATTCAAATTCAAATGTTTGTAGCACTTAGCAAAGAGAAATGCCCCAAATTTGGCCATTTAAGTTTGGTTAAGGCAAAAGATGAGAAAATTTCCAAAAGGGATGGGGGCTTTGAGATTCAGCAACTAAGAGAAGAAGAACATATTGAAGCAATGACAATAAATAGTTTTTTTACTTTAATTGGTTCTGCGCAAGATGTTCGTGCCTTTAAGGATATTAATGAGTTGCTAACTATTTTTGATATTCATACATATTCTAAAAGCCCAACTATTTATGTGCCTGAGGAACTTAGTTTATTAAATCATAAATTAATAATTCATTATGAATATAATGATATAAAATCATATTTGCAACAAGAGAAAATGTTACAAATTAACGAGCAATTTTGGTTAGCAGTACGTCCTAATTTACAAAAATTATCTGACTTAAAAGAATGGTGGCAAATCTGTCATAATCCTGAAAAAATAGATGGTCTTGATCAGGAATTTTTAGCCGTAGCTACAAAATATTTACCGAAGGAAATTACTACAGAAACATGGAGCAAATGGGTAAAAGATATCTCTAAGCATACTGGTAAGAAAGGTAAAGAATTATTTATGCCATTGCGCTTGGCCTTAACTGGTAAAACTAATGGTCCTGAGTTAAAAAACTTATTACCATTACTTAGTTACGAAGAAATAATTAACAGATTAAAATAATAAATTTTTTAGTTCAGGTAATGTTTATTGATTAATACTCTAGATTTCTTATCCTAAATTGGCGTTGATAACTATGCTTCTAATTCCTTGTTAAGGTTTTTGCTTAATTCGAAAATCTCATCTTTCGATAATTCAGTAAGTTCAATAATATCTTCAAGTGGTATCTTTTTTTTAAGCATCTTAGTTGCTACTTTTAGAGTCTCTTCTTTTCTACCTTGTTGTACACCTTTCTCCATACCTTTCTCCATACCTTTCTCCATACCCTTTTGCATTAAAAGAATTTTCCATTTTTCTTCTAATTCTTCAAAATAAGCGTCAGCAATAGTTCTCATAACATTCTCCTCTTCTTTTTCTGATAAATTTTCTAATAATGTTTCTTTAAGATCATTTTTTTCATCTTCTACCATATTATACATAATATAACAAATGGTAGGGGCAAAGTAAATCAGCATTTCTTTTCTATCATTTTCCCCTAGCATCCTAAATTTTTCAAGTAAATGTCTAACTACTTTAATCTTATCACGATTTCTAGCATGTTTTAAACAATATTCCATAACCCACATTGCCCTATGCTTTAATATATCATCGTCACGCATTTTGTACAAATCAATTAACTTACAACTTGTAACTAATCTCTTTGCAATTTCAGACATGTTAAATAAGTCGCTAAACTCTAATGGAGCATCATATGGTTTATTAGCATTTGAAATCAAAAGAGGACAAATTAAAGGTAATTTTACTTCCTTACCTCCATGTTTAGCTTTGTATTTTTCGCAAATTAATATAATGTACCGCATCACCCTAAGCATAAACCAATAATCAACTTTTGATTGGTGTTCAACTAACACTGTATAAACAAAAGCCTCTTCCTTGTTATTGGTTTTGACTGAAAATAAGACATCACTATAACTATTTTGTAACTCATCATCAATAAAACTTTCTTGTTCCATATGGATTGTAGATAAATCAACTAAAGCCTTAAATTCAGGGTCAAGATAATGTTGTAAAAACTCTTTTGAAATTTGAGGAAATTGCATCATTTTCTTGAAATAGCTATCATGATGCTTGGTAATCTTGTTATTTTTTTTCCTTTTTTTATTCTTTAGTTTTTTATTTTTTGATTCTTTATCCTTAGTCATATCTAGCATCTAATTAATTATTGCTAGTACTATAACATCTGCTTAAACTAAATTCTAGCCTTATTTTTAGTTTTTAAAAATTAATTTACATGAATCTATGGTATAAATCAATTATGAGTAGCTGCTATATTTATACTTGATGTATAAAGAATATATTATTTGGAATTTGTGGATATAGAAAGGCCATACATACCCAAGCAAACTGGATTAATACTAAGTGTCCTACATAAAATGATAAGCTATTTCTAGTAAGCCATTTGATATTTATGACCATCACATTATCAAATTTTTTAATTACTAAAGAAAAATAAACTAAAAAACTAGTCACAAATACTAATATATGTTGTATGGGAGTAAAAGTAAAAAAATCATTAAAATAATACTCAGTATGAATGAACTGTAATGTGCCAACAACTATAGCTAAAACCTTTACTGTTTCCTTATGGTATTTGACTATAAAACCAATAACTATAATAGCCAGACCTAATGTACCATAAGCAAAAGCTTTTTCAAGACAGATATCTAATATAGCTAAAATAACTACGTTACTATATGCAAACCAAAAATTACATAAATATTTTTGTAGGAATGAAATATAAACTTGACCAACAAAAATAGTAATTAGAATATCAGGAGAAACAAATTCATTATTAATATCATATAAAATTCTTGGTATGATTAAATCTCCATCACTAGTAAAGGAAAGTTTTTCTGAAGTAAAGACGCCTCCATTAATTATATATATTTGTATTAAGTATAAAATAATACCTGCAATTAATATTTTAAAACTAACCCCTTTATGATAATTATAACCAACAAAAAAACAAAATATTGGCATTGTATAACGACCAATAATACGCATAATTACTAAATCAGGGAAAAAATATAACCCTAAATGATCGATAACCATGGTTATCATAGCCATCATTTTCAATAAATCTTGGTAATTAGTTTGATATTTTTGTGTCATATTTCTTTAATAATACTTTATGTATTCCTTGGATATAACATATTAGGGTAAAAATTACCATCGCAATAAAGATAATCGCTAATAATGCTATGATTTTAAGTAATAAATTCGAATTATAAAATATATAATCGTAATAATGATTTATGAAGATAATAAATATGATCATAAATATAGTGCTAAATAAACTACGTAAGATTATCGTTTTAGTTTGCCAAGTTATAGCAAAATTACCATAATTTTTAGCATTTCTATTTAAAAGGAAAAAATTAATCCATGCAGCTATTGAAGAACCAGCCGCAATACCTACGTGACCAAATGGTATCATCAAGACAATGTTGAGTATAATATTTATAACCACCGAATAAACAGTAATTTTCAGTGGGGTTTTAGTATCCAAATTAGCATAAAAAATCGGTGTTAGTATTTTAGTAAGAATAAAAGCTGGTAGACCAAAAGCAAAAAATACTAATGCGCTCGCAGTTTTTTCAGTATCATAATTATTAAAAGCCCCTCTCTCATAAACTATATGTATAATTGGTTTAGCTAAAAGTATCAAACCAAACATTGCTGGAGTTGAAATACAAAGCGCAATCATTATTGCTTTATTTTGTAAAAAATTTGCTTCCCTATATTGTTGTTTCTGATAAAGCTTTGATAGCTCAGGTAATAAAACTGTGCCAAAAGTTATACCTATTAATGCTAAAGGTAATTGATATAGTCTGTCGGCATAAGATAAAATTGAAATTGCTCCAGGTAAAAAACTTGCTATAGATTGTGAAATAAATAGGTTTAACTGCCCAACACCTGAGCCAATAGTTGCAGGTCCCATATTTTTAATTAATTCCCTTACTGATTTATCTTCTAAAGAAAAGCTTAATTTAAAACTAAGTTTAGCTTTTAACAAACAAAAAAACATAAAACTTACCTGCAATATACCAGCAATTATTAATGATATAGCAATGCCGTGATGTGGTGTAGATATTTTTTGTAACAATATAGTGCCAACTATAATGCAAATATTCATAATTATTGGGGTAAAGGCAAAAGCTGCAAATCTTTGTACTGAATTAGTCATACCCCCAAAAAGAGCAGTAATTGAAATGAATATTAAATAAGGAGTAGTAATCCTACATAATAATACTGCTAAGTTAAATTTGTCAGTAGAATGATTATAAAATCCAGGAGCAATTATTATCATTAAATAGGGCATAAATATCTGCATCATAATTGTAATGATGCATAAACAAAGTAATAATAAAACAAAAACTTGTCCACTAAAAACCTTTGCCGCAGCTCTAGACTTTACTAGTTTTTGATTAAAAATTGGAATAAAAACTGCAGATAAAGCTCCTTCACCAAATATTCTACGAAACAAATTAGGAAATTTAAAAGCAACATTAACACAATCAGCAATGCTACTTGAGCCAAATGTAGCAGCAATAAATAATTCCCTAGCCAAGCCCAATAGACGAGAAAGTAATGTTAAAAATGATACTATGATTCCAGAACGTATTAACATTATTTTAAATTTTCATTAGCCTTAGATATCAAATACTATTAACAGTATCAAGGAGTTTTTTAAAACTATTATTTTGCTCGATCTATAGCGTGGTTAATAATTTCTTTAGCAGTACTTGCTCCTTCAAAACCTGTGATTTTAACCCATTTGCCTTTTTCTAATTTTTTATAATGTTCAAAAAAATGGATTATTCTATCTTTAAAAATTGTACTCAAATCATCAATATCACGAACATTATCAAAAGAAATATCAAGCTTTGTGGTTGGTACTGCAATAATTTTTTCATCAATACCAGATTCATCTTCCATCATCAACACCCCTATAGGCCTGGTTTTTATAATAACTCCAGGAACAACAGGATAATGCGATACAACTAATACATCTACAGGATCACCATCTTTGGATAAGGTATTAGGAATAAAGCCGTAATTACAAGGATAAAACATTGCAGCTTGCATAAAACGGTCAACAAATAATGCCCCTACTTCTTTATCAAATTCATATTTTACTGGATTATCATTCATGGGTATTTCAATAACAACTTGAAAATCCCCATCTTTAGTTATTGCTGTAACTTTTTCTAAAAACATTATCTCAAACTTTAATATATTTATTAACTTATGCTATTAAACCATAGCTTAGCTTCAAGCTATTTAAAGTACTATCAACAATGCTAGCTGTAATTTTTTCTAGCTGTTTAACATCGCTAATTTGCTTACCGTCTTTTACAGCATTGATTTCACCTGATTTTAACATAACTAAAATCTTTTCTTTTATTTGTTTAATAGTATTTTTCCCATCTAAAAGCTGAATAACCAGCATTTGTTCAGCTTTATAAGTAGTTATCTGATTAGCTTGATTAGTAATCCAATGGTTACCATTAGCATGCTGCATTTCTTTTGCTTGTGTCAATGCTAAAACACTTACCTTAGGAGTATTAGAAATCTTATAAATTGATTTTGGTTTATCCAACATCACTTTCACCGCTCCAGAAAATATTAATCTACCGATATGATTATGAAATCCTGCTTCAAGATCACTTTTACTAATAGTTGGTAAATATTGTTTTGCTTTAGCGGCTATTTCACTAACAGATAAAGGGTTTCCTTGGTTTTCACTAATTACATATAAAGCTGCTTTTAATATTGGATCACTTGCTGCTATATAAGTATCAGCAACATCGTTTATTATAAATTTTAAATTTATATCTGGGTTCTGAATATTATCTTTATTAGGTAGAACTTCACCTTTTATCGGAGCTATGAAAAATAAATTACTCATAGAGTCGTTAGTAATATTTCTATTAATATTGACAGTATTATGACATAATATTGTACATCTAAATATTGTATTATTCATGAAGTCAATATATTGCTCAGTTCTAACTATATCATTAATCTGAGAAAGCATCTCAGCTGCTTTTGGTGGTAGATTTCCAACATACATTCTATGTATATCAGTATCACCTAAATATTCTAATTTATGTTTTCTTGCTTGGCTAACAAAGTCATGAAAATATATTGGACAATTTTCTTCAGCCAAATATTCATGTCGCAAATAGTAATTTTCTTTCTGAGCAATATTATCTGCAGCTGCTTGCATAAATTTTGAATATGAGTTTTTTTGATCTTTTAAAGAATCTCTTAAGAAATTCAACGCTGCTCTTGCTTGTTCAATTTTTTGTTTTTCATCTTCAAAATTTGCAGCATGGAACAACATTGCTTCACGAATTGTGTTATTCATGTTCCATCCAGGTAACGTATTATAGCTTATAAAAGCCACTCCATTTTCTGATAACAATTTTTTACTTGCTGAAAATATCCCTTCTCTTACTTCTGTAGGAACCCAAGAAAATATTCCATGACAAATTATGTAGTCAAACTTACCCATCGACTCATCAAGATCAGTAATTGACATATGTTTAAGAGTTAGATTTTTTATTCCAAACTTTTTTATCTGCTTTAGACCCTCGTCTATTTGCTTCTTAGATATATCAATACCTACTATTTCAGCATTAGGATAATCTTGAGCAAAACGTATTAAATTTCCACCAGAAGCACTACCAAATTCTAGCACTCTTGCTTTCTCCATTGATGGAGTATTTAACCCAAAAATACTGGAAATAGCTCTTAAATTTTCTGGCCTGTTATATTCAAAAGGATAACTAACATAACTGAAATTATCATAGGCTTGTTCAATCTCTTTTTGAGTTGATTCTTTACTTTGTTCTGCTGTCATATTCATAATAATTTAAAATTTTTAGTACTAAAAAACATATTTAAATATCTACGGCTTTTTAAAAGCTGTAAATTGTTATATTCACCAATTATGAAGTAGTAACGTTATTGCTTGTTCATTACCTAATAATAAAAATAGTCATTGATAGTGTGCTTATCCCTACTTCAAATTAACTTGAAAATAACCGTAAATATAGAAGTTCTATAGCAATTTACAATAAAAATCAAGATAAATTAATGGTTCTAGCTAAAACTAGACTATTTTTTGATATTCAAGATAAATTTTCTTTATTGCATAGATCCAGAAAACACAAACAATAATAAAAACCACCATCAAGGTTGGAGCAATAGAATTAAATGTTGCTGTTGGTAATATTGTAAAAATTATTGACTGAATCACAGAGCTCGAGGATTTACCAATTTTAGGACTAATTACATCTACAGCAGCTTTACCTTTGGTTCTAAGTTCACTATCAAGCGGAATATATAACATTTGTCTAGAAGTATCCCAAATAGAATATTTAGCTCCTTTAGAAAGAATATTTTGCATTGCACCAACAAGTACAGCTAAGGCAAGAGGCGATATTAATATCGCCCCATCAAAGAAAGTCATCACCTGATCATCAAAAACTACTAAGGTAAAAAATACAATACCAGTGCTTAAAATAATTATCGGCGAGATTACCGCTGCAGTAAACCAACTACCTAAACGCATAATATTATTACCAATAATAGTCATAATTATAATAGCTACTCCAGTCCATAATATATAAAGGCTGTTAAATGCTGCATATTCGTTAACTGTTGGATATAACTCTTTAATTTTGTCTTTCCAAACTGCTTCGATTAAATTCATTGATAGACCAAATGATGCAGTGCAAATTAACATTAACCACAAATATTTAGATCTAGCAATATATTTAAAACTTTCAACAATGCCTAATTTGCTTTTACTAGATACCCTAGCTTTAGCACGAGTGTACATTGTAGGGTCTGTCATAATATTATTAGTAATGTAGCGCACCAATAGACAAGAAGCCATACAAAAAAATATTACTAGGATTGTACTTATTTTAGTAAGCATAATTTTGTCATTAGAAATAGTAAATAGTTTATGTAATATACTGACATCAGATGAAAGATTATTCATTAGTAACCCCACTACAATCAAAGCACTGTTACCAAAAAATGAAAATAAAAGGTAAAATCTTCTAGCTTCATTGGTAGTAGTAATTTCATTAGCAAACTGCCAAAACAACAATACATAAAATATATTTGGCCATAATTCTGAGAAAGTATAAAATAAGACATAACTCCAATTACCAATTAAAGCTATATACCATTTCAAATGTGGATAAGAGTTCACTAAAAATTTTAAAAAATCTTGATCCATATGGAATAAATGAATATTTGGATAAATTATGAACCCAAATATAGTATAAAACCCTGCAAAAACTGCTATCAACCAATAAAATATTCGATCAAAAGTTAAGTGGTTAATTAACTTTGCATAAACAATAACAAAAATAGCAGCTACTGGAGTAACGCAATATACCTTAGCAAAACTTGTGATTTCAACACTAACTTCGGAAATAACTATACTATCTTTTAAAATACGTAAAACATTTTGATTAAATAACACACAAAACATTAATAGTGACATGGGAATAAATTTCCGCAACTCATGACTGTGAATAGGCCAGAATATGTTGCGTAACTTACTTTTAAAAGGATATGGATCTAAGTCAGCCATTTGCGTAAAAAACCTATAGACAAAAAAAAAACTTAAAAATAAATGGTTTTTAAGCAATTTTTAGTCGTTTGTCTGCAAGTTTTTGCTTATATTTTTATATAAGTAATAATTTTACAGCTAACGATTAATAAGTTTTAACGCTTATACTATTTTATAGGCCAAGTGTCAAGATATTTATCAAAAACAAGGAACTTTTTAATGAAAATATTATATAACTAATGAATATAACAGCATCTATAGACGAATATATAAATGATTATGATAATTTTATCTATTGTAAAGGAGAGGCAAATAAATTTCACATTCAAGCAACAAAAATATGGCAAAATTATGATTTAAGTACAGTTTTATATTATAAATCTACAAAGAAAACAGCTAAAGTAAAAAATAACAGAGTTTTTTTATTAGTATCATCAATTTTTAATTCACCAGAAATATTATTTGTAAGTAAGAAACAAAATTTCATTGATAATTTATTGCAATATGGTGATGTGTATCTAGTTAAATGGAATAACCCTGAGAAGCAATATAAGATTAATGATTACGTACTATCATTATCTACAATTATCAATAAGTTAAAAACCCAAAATGTAACAAAAAAAATTGATCTAGTTGGCCATTGTATTGGCGGTAACTTAGCCGTTGCTATTACTATTCTAAAACAACAATATATTCGTTCACTTACAATGCTTACATCTCCTTGGGATTATAGCCATTTTTTGTTAGCAATAAAATTATATAAAATGTTTGGTTTTTATGACCTAATTAAAGAAACAGAATTAGTACCTAAAATATATATTCAAATTATGTTTTTTTTGATGTTTCCTAATCAATTTCAACAAAAAATAGTAAATTATGAAACAAGAACAAAATTTGAAAAAGAAAATTATTTATTAGTCGAAAAATGGCTGCAATCAGGAACAAATTTAGCAAAAGCAACTTATGATGAAATAATAACAAATTTAGTAGAACACAATATGTTATTAAATAATGAGTGGTATATTAATGATAAGCAAATTGATCCTAGTAAAATTTCTGTTCCAGTTTGCATTATTACTTCTAAAAAAGATAAAATTGCACCAAAAAACTCAATATTACCGTTGCATAAATCATTAAAAAACTCTACCCTAATAGAAATTGCTGGGGGACATATAAGTTATTTACTGAAAGATAATCAAAATTTTAATAACAATTACAAAAAATGGTTAACAACAATATGAAAGAAGTATATATTGCCTGCGCTAAAAGAACTGCTGTTGGAGCGTTTTTAGGTGGTCTTAGTAGTATATCATCTCCTATGCTTGGTGATGAAGTTATTAAAGATATATTACAACAAACAAATATTAAGCCAGAAGCAGTCGATGAAGTAATAATGGGGCAAGTAATTACAGGTGGTAGCGGTCAAAACCCTGCTAGGCAAGCTTTAATTCATGCTGGAATCCCTAAAGAAAAGCCAGCTTTTACTATAAATAAAGTATGTGGTTCTGGTCTTAAATCAGTTGCATTAGCTGTCCAAGCAATAAAAGCTGGAGATAGTGATGTTATAATTGCGGGGGGGCAAGAAAATATGTCTCTTGGTATGCATGGGAGTTATATTAGAGCAGGACAAAAATTTGGTGAAATAAAGTTTCTTGATCAGATGATGTATGATGGTTTAACCGATGTATTTTCAGGAAGTTTAATGGGAATTACAGCTGAAAATATTGCTAAAAAATTTAAGATTACTAGAGAAATGCAAGATGAATTTGCAGCAAATTCGCAGCAAAAAGCTGCAAAAGCTCAGCAAGCTGGTCACTTTAAAGAGGAAATTATTCCAGTTACTGTAACTTCAAGAAAAGAGAGCACAATTATCGATCAAGATGAAGGGATTAGAGCAAGTACTACATTAGAAAAATTAGCCACATTAAAACCTGCATTTGATAAAGATGGGACAGTTACTGCTGGTAGCTCTTCTACTATTAATGACGGTGCTGCAGCAGTTCTAGTGGTATCTAGCGATGCTTTAAAAAAATATAATTTAACACCAATTGCCAAAATTATTTCGCATGGTACATCTGGAGTTGATCCAGATATTATGGGCACAGGCCCTGTTCCAGCGTCACAACTTGCTCTTAAAAAAGCTGGATGGAACATCGATGATTTAGATAGAATTGAAGCTAATGAAGCTTTTGCTGTACAAGCTATTTATGTTAACCAAAATATGAAATGGGATATTAATAAAGTAAATGTTTGCGGTGGTGCAATTGCCCTTGGTCATCCGATTGGGGCTAGTGGAACTAGAGTATTAGTTACTCTAATTCATGAAATGCACAGAGCAAAAGCAAAGAAAGGACTCGCAACTCTTTGTATTGGTGGCGGTATGGGAATTGCTATGTGTATTGAATCACTGATTTAAGCAAGTATTGCAAACCATCTTTTTTATGGATTTCTTCTTGACTAAAAAAATAATTCATTTAGAATCCAGAGTTAAGGGTAGTTAAGTCACTACTCTTGAAGGATCTGAAAATTCCTTTAAAACAAATGGTTCGTGCACGAATAACCATTAATGGTGCACTCCTCGGTTTATTACAACAATTTAGAAATAGCTAGGTTGATATGGTCGGGGACGTTTTAGCGTATGTTCAAGGTTAATTTTTTTAACCTAAAGGCTATAATAGCTGTTCTTGTTTTACAGTATTTTCAGCTCCCCGATCACTAGAAATAGTTATTTAGGGAAATATCTTTAAAGTTTTATATTTTACTAGTGATCAAATAATAGAGGGTCTTGGAGATTTTTCTGATTCAGGCCTTTTATATGACTTATTATTTAAATTATGTCGGGAGTAATTACAAGAAATGACCGTAAGGAAGAAAGTTGCAACTAACATCCCCTATGAAGCCGTAACTAAACAAATTACTCTCGACACTATATTTAGTCAAATAATTTGAAAAAGGGAAAGCGTCATTGCAAGAATATTTATGTTCGTGACAATCCAGAAAAAATGTCATAGCGTCCATATATGACAGGTTTTTCATTTTTCTTGGGTATATAGTCATTTCGATTGCCAAGTGTATAATTTAAAGGAGTGATCAATAGTTTGTTGTAGTGTATCAAATTGTGAG
>JABSSF010000010.1:0-17293 GCA_013214485.1 Rickettsiaceae bacterium
TCTGAATATTATTGGATATTTCATTTTTTCATTGAAAATCCCATATTTATATTCATTTTTCAAGTGAAATTACTATAAATTAAAGTATAAAAAATATTAATAATATTTAAAATATAAAGAAACCAAATATTTTAATAGAGGGGTTAATATTTATAAATAAAGTTAATTTTTGTTAAATCTAGCTATGTAACCTTTACAATTGCGAGAGCGTTTACACTTGCGACAATCCAGGGAAAAATATGTAATGCAATCAAATCTGGATCCTCACGCCGATATAGAATCGGCTCATAATGACGTTTAGGGATCACCTCTAGTGACATGACGATCCAGGTTTATAACTTTAAAACTTGTATTTCAAACCAATATTTGCGTATTTAGATAATAGATATAATCTATTTAAACTAGCTGTAGTAACACTACCATTAGCCAAAAAGTTTTCTTCTGTAGCAGCTCCTGCAGAAAAATATTTTACTCCTAAATTACCTGTAAAATCCAAATTATTCGTTATTTTATATATTGAATTTATATCTAAACTTGCACCAAACCCAAGCCCCCTTACCGTAAAACTACGTGGATGTTTAAAATCATCTCTCAAAATCCAATTAGCGTCTGCCGTTGAATAGAAGAAATAAAGCTTTGTCGTTGGAACAACAGAAAATTTCTTATTTATTTTAAATCCTAAAGAAATACCAAGCCAAGGAGCATAGGTATCAATTTCATAATTAGTAACCTGTAAGGAATCAGGTAATATCTTCCCTGTTGGTCCTAATTCTGTACCATTAAGTTCCCTATCTATTTTAACATCCAAACCAAAAGCCTTAAAATTATGCCTTAAATAATCTATACCGTAAAGATAGTTAATATCGACTACTGATTTCTTTTCAGCTGGTATTCTTACTTCCCCAGATATATCTAAAATATCACCCTTTAATTTTGATGATGTACGTGAAAACTCTCCTAATTTGTCAAAATCACGATCAAGAAAAGTGCTATCACCAGCAATACTGCCATATTTTATACTTGCAGAAAAAAACACCCTTTTTGCCTTAGGCTTAAAAGTAACTTTTACCCCAGCTTCGGGTACTATACTGTCCCATTTTAGCTTTGATAATGTATGCGACCAAACATATGTATCATTTCTGACCCCTAATAATGGTATTACCTCCAACCTAGGAGATTTTTTTGCTTTATAAGGTGACTTATTCGTTGGTTTTGTTGATACATCAGGATAATCATTATCCATAGTAAAACCATTTTCTAACTCAGTATTAAAATATGGATCTTCTTCAAAAGAGTAATTTGATTCTGTTGCAAAAACAGAGTTAGCAAAAAAGACAAAAATTAAAAGTGTAACTATCCTTAACATTATTTTATTTGTGTTATATTAACTAGATAAATGAAACTATCAATTTCATCATAAATAGTCAATAACTAATTCATAACCTGTCTAATAAATGGTAATAGATCACTTGCAAGTAAGCCTATTTTACCAAACTGCATACTTGCTAAATCAGCAGCATATGAATGTATATACGTACCAATTATGGTAGCTTTTTTTAGATCAACCCCTTGAGCTACTAAGGCAGAAATAACCCCTGTTAATAGATCACCCATACCGCCACTTGCCATACCTGGATTACCATAATTACATATTCTAATTTCTCTATCAGAATCAATTATTAAACTCCCTGCCCCTTTAAGCACTATATTACTACCATATTTATCATATAGTTTTTCTATAGCTAAAAAGCGATTATTTTCAATTTCTGCAACTGTTGTTGTAAGTAATCTTGCTGCTTCACCAGGATGAGGCGTTAAAATCCAATTAGATCGTTTTTTTATATTTAAGGATGCTTGTTTTTGTGCTAATAAATTTAACCCATCAGCATCAATAATTAAAGGTTTATTTGTTGTTATCACAGCAGTAAATAACCCTTCAGCCCAACTATCTTGCCCTAAACCAGGGCCTAAAACTATTACAGTTGCTTTTTCTAATAAAGGTAATAAATCATCTTTATTCTTTATTTCATGAACCATGATTTCAGGATTACCTGCTATAATACCATTACTATTTCCTATTTGCGTCGCTACACTAACCAAGCCAGCACCACTTCTTAAAGCCCCTAAAGCTGCTAATTTTACAGCTCCTGGAAAACCAAAATTACCCCCTATAATTAGCACATGGCCATTATTATTTTTATATGCAGTTTTGCTCCTTTTTGGTAAAAATAATTTAAGAAAGTTGATGCTATATGAATGTATATAAGACTTAGCAATGTCAAAAATTTCTGCTGGCAGACTAAGATCATGACAAATAACCTCACCACAATAATCTCTAGCATCTCCAGTAAACAAACCTCTTTTTAACCCAATAAAAGTTATAGTTTTAGTCGCAGAAATAGCAGTTTCAATAACTTTACCAGTGTCAGTATTTATACCAGATGGACAATCTAAAGCAAGTACTGGCTTATTTAATTTGTTAATAAACTGTATAGCATCTTTAATATCTGGTTTTAATTTTTTACCCTTAATACCAATACCAAGCATCGCATCAATAATTACATCAAATTCAGTAAATATGTGATCCAACTGTTTTTCTAGAATTGGAATTTTTAACTTTTGACACTCTAAAACAGCTGCCTTAGCTTCTTTCGAATTGCCAGGCAACCCGACCTGCAAAATTGTAACTTCTATCCCAGCTAACTTAGCATATTTAGCTAATACATAACCATCACCACCATTATTGCCACTACCAGTAATTATTAGTATCTTTTTAACATTTTGCCAATTACTCATCATAAATTCAAAAGCCACCTTGCCAGCTTCCTCCATCAATTTTTGTGGCGAAAACTCTGATAGCTCATAAGCTGCTGACTCAATTTTACGAATCTGCTCATTAGTATATAAAGTGTAACGGTCAGTTGTTTGCATAATTATTAGTATACCATCTTTAAGATAATTGAATAACTTATATATGGATATTATATACTCAAAATGAATGAAGTTCCAGAAATGCAAAATATTTAATATATTTATAATAAATGAATAACTCCTTAATAGCCATTAAACTATATTAATATAGTTTATATAATAATCACCTATAGATTATAATAAGGCAAAATAATGATTATTTAGTCGCATAATTATTCACATAATTTAGTTTTATTTAATTTTTCTTGTAATTCTCTTTGATATGATCAAAATCTTCTATATATTATTACTTTTATTAAAATAATTTATATAATTTTATAAGTTGTTTACATATTTTTTATAAAAGAATAATAATCAGTAATAAATAATTAAGTACAATAAAGAATGCTAACAAAACTAAAAAATAATAAAAAAGCTCAATATTTATGGGAAAAAATTCAGCAACCTCATGTGATAGTTATATCAATAATAATATTTATAGTCGTTGTCAATATTTTTTCAGATGAATGGTATCAACGTAATTCGCCTTTAGTGATGAAGGAATTAAAAGAAGATGGCGAACATTGTGTAAGACCACTAAAAAAAGTTATAGTAAACACTCCAGAGCTAGAAATAGTACAGCTTAAATCTTTATATACAAAAAGCTTAGTCGCAGCTTCCTTTAAAGTTCAAAACACCAGTAACAATCTGGTAGTTATTGATGCAGAGCCTTTAAAAGACTTATTACTAGGTGAACACACACTGCTTGCGGAACTTACAAAGGAAGAATTAAAACCTAGTGAAACTTGTAAATTTTATATAGTATATAGAAAATTAAGTACGTTAAGAGATCTTTGGGTATTTTCCCCAGAAGGAACAGATCCATATGTACCACCAGTAAAAGAGTCAGAAAAATTTCGTTTTAAATAATTTTTATAATGAGTATACCCTTTAAAAATATTGCTATAAAAGAAGTATTTATGTCGTATCCAGAAGAGTTTCGACAAAAATTATTAGTAATACGTGAGCTTATTTTCACCACAGCCAATGACATATCAAGTGTCGGCACAGTTGAAGAAACTTTAAAATGGGGAGAACCAAGTTATGTTACCTCCGAAACAAATAGTGGTAGTACTATTAGGCTTGGTTGGCACAAAAAATCACCAGATCAATATGCTATATATTTTAACTGTAATACTAAGTTAATATATATGTTTAAACAACGTTATGGCGATATATTCAAATATGGTGGCAATCGTAGCATATTATTTAATGTTAATGACATAGTACCAACTACAGAACTAAAAGATTGTATTGCCATGGCTCTTACTTATAAACTAAATAAAAAGCACAATTTCTAGGCTCTGTTGACATAAGAATCTAGCTACTTACTGCAGCTAATCTTTCTAAGGCTAATGCTTTATTAAAATGATTTTCTGGATCATCAGGATTATATTTTATCGCTAAATCATAAAATTTGATTGCTTCTTTATATTTACCTAAATTTAATAAAGCATTGGCCTTGCCATTATAAACTCCAATATAACCTGGGTTTAATTTAATTGTTAAGTCAAAAAATGTTATGGCATCTTTATATCTACCTAAATTTAATAAACAGCAAGCTTTTCCATAATTATAGCCAGCATTACTAGGCGCATATTTTATAGCTTGATTATAAGCTAATAAAGCTTCTTCATATCTACCTAATCTGAATAGATCAGCACCTTTATTATTATAAATAAAAGCACTATCAGGATGATATTTTAGTACCATATCATATAATTTAACTGCTTCTTCATATCTATCAAGCTTACCCATAATAATAGCTTTACCATAATAAGCATTAGCATAATCAGGAGCATATTTAAGCACTAGATCACATTCTTTTATTGCTTCATTAAATCTACCTAAACTACGTAACGCTCCAGCTTTTTCAAAATGTATCCCTGGATTACCAGGATTATATCTTATTGCTAAATCATAAGCTTTTACTGCTTCATCATATTTCTCCAACTCACTTAAACTATTACCCTTATTAAAATAAGCTTTATAGTCACTTGGTTCTAATTTTATTGCTAAATCATATTCTTTTATTGCTTCTTCATATTTACCTAGAATAAATAGAACATTGCCTTTGCCGTTATAAGCATCCGCATGGGTTGGGTCAGATTCAATTGTTAGGTTAAAAAATTTGATCGCACCTTCATATTTACCTAACTCATTAAGGCAATAAGCTTTACCATAAATAGCATTGGTATTATTGGGATTGTGTTCAAGGGCTAAATTATAATGTTTTAAAGCTTCTTCATATTTACCTAACTCACTAAGGCAAGCACCTTTATTATTATATGCAAAACTGCTACTAGGATTATATTTAATTGCTAAGTCATATAATTTTATTGCTTCTTCACATTTACCCAATTCTGCCGTAATAAAAGCTTTACTATAATAAGCAATGTCATCTTCGGGATTGTTTTCTATTACTTGGTCATATATTTTTATTGCCTCTTGATGTTTACCTAAATCTAATAAAACATCCCCTTTTTGATAATATGCTACAAAATTTTCAGAATCATATTTAATTGCTAAATCATATTCCTTTATTGCTTCTTCTTTCTTACCTAAAGCATTCAAACTATCTCCTTTATTCAAATAAAGCCTAGAATCGCTAGGATCGTTTTCTATCGCTAAATCATAACATTCTATAGCTTCTTCATATCTGCCTGAATTATAAAGATTATTAGCTTTGCTATTATAAACCCAAGCAAGGTTAGGATTATATTTAATGGCCAAATCATAATATTTTAAAGCTTCTTCATTCTGACCTAACCTACTTAAAGCATTAGCCTTACCACTATAAGCCATTGTAAATCCTGAACGGTATTTTAGTGCTAAATCATATAACTCTATTGCCTCTTCATATCTACCTAGATTACACAAAGTAGTAGCCTTATTACTATAAGCCTCAGCATAATTATCCCGATATTTAATAGATAAATCGTAATATTCTAAAGCTTCTTCATATTGACCAGATTTAGATAGAACATCTGCTATATTATAATAAGATTGTGCATCTTTAGGATTACAACGCATTGCTAATTTATAATTCTTTATTGCTTCCTCATAATCATCCAAACCATAAAAGACATCACCCCTACTATTATATGCTTTAGCACAACTTGTCTGATGTTTTATAGAATCTGTTTGATCTTTTTCTGTAGTATTATTACTAATAACGATACTATTTACCTGCTTAACATTTACCTGCTTATTTTCTTTATTTGAAAAATAATAAAAAGCAATTAGAAAAACACTAATCCCAATTACTAGTAATTTTATTAAGCTAAATATTTTCATGATTTTTTAGGCTAAGTTCTACATTAACAAATGTAGTAATTTTTATGCTTTTCAAGTATATATATACCCAAAGATAATTGTTCTAATTTTCAAACTTAAAAAATCTAAGTTTTCATTTGCTTTGGTATAACATACCATTAGTTATAGCCTGCATTATAGCATAAAAAGTATCAATTGTCAAAATCCAAAATCAACCCTAAATTACATTAAGATAATTGTTACAGAAGCTACTAAGTATATAACTCCTATCATAATATGTGGTGTAGTTATCTTAAAATATAGATCTCTAATATTAAATCTTTTTTTCAATTGACTTAAAAAAAGCAGGAATTTTATTCGTTTTAGGTACATCATATTATCCAACTACTAAATTAATAAAAAATATATATAACCAAATTCGTTTTGGATATAGTAGCCGGGGAACCTCAAAATTATAAATCAATAATACAATACAATAACCTTTAGGCATTAAGCCCTGAACATACGTTATTATTTCCCCGACCATAAAGGATACAATCTAAACTAGCGATAAATTACTACCACTAATGTAATCCTTATGTATTGATTATAACTTTGAAAACACACTGATATATGCAAGTAAAGTTTATACTATATATTGAAAAAGTCAATAACTTAATTAGATTTTTAACTAACTTGCATGTTTTGGTGCGTATGGTTAAATTTTTAACTTGCATAATATTTATCTTTTAGCTAATATCTCTTTTTTTCACTAACTAAATTATGACTAGATATATTTTTATTACAGGCGGTGTGGTTTCTTCCTTAGGTAAAGGACTAGCCTCAGCTGCTTTAGGTGTTTTACTTCAAGAACGTAATTATAAAATCAAACTCCGCAAATTAGATCCTTACCTCAATGTTGACGCTGGTACCATGAATCCTACACAACATGGGGAAGTGTTTGTTACTGATGACAAAGTTGAGGCAGATATGGATCTTGGGCATTATGAGAGATTTACTAATGTCAATACCACAAAAAATGACATCATTACTGCAGGCAAAATATATCAAACATTACTTGAGAAAGAAAGAAAAGGCGATTATCTTGGCTCTACCGTACAAACAATACCTCATGTTACCAATTTGATTAAAGAATTTATCTTAAAAGATACTGACGATGTTGATTTTGTACTAGCTGAAATTGGTGGTACTGTAGGAGATATTGAAGGACTACCATTCTTTGAATCAATCCGTCAAATTGGCTACGAACTAGGCAAAAATAGAGCTATATTTATTCATTTAACTTTAGTGCCATACATTAAAACAGCAAATGAATTAAAGACAAAACCAACTCAACATTCGGTAAAAACCCTATGTTCCATAGGTATCCAACCAGATATCTTATTATGTAGATCAGACCATCATATCCCTAAATCGGAAAAAGAGAAAATTGCGGCATTTTGTAATGTTCCCAAAGAATCTGTTATTGAAGCTCCTGATGTAAAAACCATATATCAGATTCCTATGACCTATCATAAACAAGGCTTAGATAAGAGAGTACTTGATATTTTTAATTTGCCTAAAGCAAAAAATTTAAAATCAAATACTGATAATTTCATCCCTAACTTAAATCACTGGGAAAAAATATCTGATTTAATTTTAAATACTAAGCAGGAAATAACCATTGCAATTATTGGCAAATATGTGCAATTAACTAGTGCATATAAATCTATAGGGGAAGCTTTCTCTCATTCTGGGGTTGCTAATAAAGTCAAAGTAAATTTAAAATGGATCGATTCTCGTAACCTGAATAAAAAAATGCTGCAAGAAAATTTAACAGGGGTAAGTGGTATCTTAATACCTGGAGGCTTTGGCATTGAAGGTACAGAAGGAAAAATTATTGCTATAGAATATGCCAGGGTTAATAAAATACCTATTCTTGGAATTTGTTTTGGCATGCAGCTAATGATTATCGAATTTGCTAGAAACATACTTGGTTTAAAGGATGCTTCATCTACTGAACTTAGTAACTGTCAAAACCCCGTAATTGACATTATGGATCATTGGTATCAAGAAGATAATACTGAACACAAATCTTGCAAAGATAAACTTGGTGGTACTATGCGTATTGGGGCTTATGATTGTAAATTAACCCCAGGAAGCCTTGCTTCTGAAATATATAATAATGAGTCAATAATTTCAGAACGGCATAGACATCGATATGAAGTAAATATTAACTATAGCAAACAATTCGTAGCAAAAGGACTATCTTTTTCTGGAATGTCTATTGATGGTAAATTACCTGAAATTGTTGAAATGAAAGATCATCCGTGGTATCTTGGAGTACAATTTCATCCAGAACTTAAATCACGACCATTTACACCACACCCAATATTTGTTAGCCTTGTTAAAGCAACAATTAATTATAAAAATAAATTAAATTAAAAAACAAGTTTTTCATTCGCTTTGGATATAAATAAGGAGTGATTTATGCGAGTTCAACATTCACTGATTTTATTTCTTACTGTAACGTTTCTAATTTTATTATATAATCCAAATTATATAATTGCTAATTCATCAAAAACCATAAGTAATATGGAACATAAACAACTGATAGTTTTAAGCAAAGGTACTGGTGGTGATATGAAAGCTGCTACTATATTTACTAGTAAAATCAATAACCATCTTAAAGATTATGCTATAAAATATAATATTGACGATTTTAACCCAGCTAGACTTAATAAAAATCTTGATGGCTATACAGAAATTGTCTTAATAGGCAATCCTACAGTAAACAAAGTAGTTGG
Source organism: Rickettsiaceae bacterium (assembly GCA_013214485.1). Lineage (GTDB taxonomy): Bacteria > Pseudomonadota > Alphaproteobacteria > Rickettsiales > Rickettsiaceae > JABSSF01. Next base: position 9,033 of record JABSSF010000010.1, read on the forward strand.
TAACAAAGAACTATATCACTTAGCAAATAAGAACTTATTTATTTATTCTCATTTATATAACCCACAGATAATTACCAATATAAAAGACATTATCAATAATAAAGCTAAGATGATATATGCTTTTGTTGCAGAATTTCAAAAAAAATCTTTTCAAGATGACCCTGAGATTAAACAATTAATAGCTGCAGATAAATTAAAGATATATTACTCACCTTTAATAGCTAGCTCCTATTTACCTTCTAAAAACTATGAAAGTAAAGTTACTTCAGAACTAATAAAAGTAAAAGAGTTGATAGAAAATAGAGCCGTGATTCATCTTGGTGGTAGCTATTATAATTCACATGGGGATTTTATTAAAATTACTAACCAAGAATTTAAAAATGCTTTAGAAAAATTAGCTTTATCTACAAAATCAGTTACAATATTATTTCATCCAAGAGTATTTTTAGATCTAAAAAATAATAATAAATATGATATTGGAAAAATTGGTCAACGCCTTGACTTCATTGCTGATATTATTAAAAATAATAATAACATTACTGATATAAAATTTTCTATACCAAAATTTATTTTGCAAAAACTACCAGATAACCACAAACATGATAGTTATATGATAATTACTGCTCCACCATATGATGCTATTTTAAATTATATTAATCAGAATGAAACCATCAATAGCAGACAATATGTTTCTGTTGATCAATATAATGCCTTTGCTAACATTAATAAATCAGTTATACCTTTTTTATTAAACGAAAATGATCAAGAACAATTACTTTATATGAAATCATATCAAAATATTATCAAAAATGATAAAACTCTTAGTCATAACTTTATAATAGATGATATATTATCAGTAATATTACAGCAAATTTAATAATGGTGATTATCTGTTGAAACTTGGTTCAAATATGCTATTTAATTATTTCTTTAAAATCTGTAAATACTCATACGGAATTATTAAATAATATTAAATTTCAGTTGCAATAATTTGCAAAATAGTTTAAAAATTTACATGTTCTTTACGGCTTAGGTATATAACTATTAATTCTAATTAATTATAATAATATGATATTTAACCTAGATATAACAATTTTTGCAATTTTTATGACTCTTACTTTACTAGTTGGAATCTTATCTAGCACTGGGGTTAAAAACATTGCTGAATTTGCATTAGGGGGCAGGAATTTTTCTACTCCAGCTCTTTCAGCAACTATTATCGCTACTTGGATGTCTGGTAGTGTTTTTTCCTATACTATTTCAGAAACAAATAATAAAGGAGCACTATTTGCCATTCCTTTACTTTGCAATTTTTTTGTTTTTTTATTCATATCATTTATCTTGCTACCTAGGATGGGAGAATTTTTAGGTAAATTATCTATTGCAGAAGCTATGGGAGAAATTTATGGCAAACATTCCAGATTCATAGTTTCAATTATGGGAATAATTAGCTGCACTGGTATTATCGCTGCTCAATTTAAAGTTTCTGGTGAATTAATGGCAATACTTTTTAATGTTAATACTTTTGAAGCCACTTTAATGAGCTGTATGATAGTAGTATTTTATTCGTCTTTTGGCGGTATTAGAGCAGTCACTTTTACTGATATACTACAATTTTTTGCCTTTGCAACAATTATACCGATAGTAACATTTTCTATTTGGCAAAGTTTTAATGATCATTCTAGTGTCTTTAACAATTTAACCAATAGTCACATTTTTGATTGGCAAGAACTATTTAATTATAACAACCCTAGTTTTTTTTCCACTCTTAGCTTGTTATTATATTTTTCAATGCCTCATATGAATCCAACTTTATTTCAAAGAATATCTATGGCTAAAAATATTAGTCAAGCAAGTAAAGCATTTTTAATAGCTGGTGCCTTTTGCGCCTTAATAGAATTATTAATTTGTTGCATCGGGGCTTTGTTATTTGCTACTGATAATTCTTTAGCCAGTAATGGTTTATTTTCTTTTTTATTAGATAATTACTCTCATGCAGGATTTAAAGGGTTTATTATTGCTGGAATAATGGCAATGATTATGTCTACTAGTGATTCATATATTAACTCATCCTCGGTAATCATAACCAATGATTTTTGTAAAAATTTTAAACTCTTAGAAAATACAAATGAATTACTTTTATCAAGAATATTTTCTTTAATAGTTGGAATATTAGCATTTATTTTAGCTTTTAATTCCTCAACTATATTATCATTGTTAATGACAACAATAGGCATTTATAATGCTATTGTTACCGCACCATTTATTATGGCTGTACTTGGTTTTCGTAGTACAATTAAATCATTTTTAGTCGCTAGCTGTACATCACTTACTGTAGTTATATTAGGTAAATTTTATTTTACAAATATTGGCATAGATAGTGGCGTTTTAGGGGTTATCACAAGTTTTATCACTCTTTTTGCTAGCCATTATTTACTAAAACAACCAGGAGGATTTGTTGGTCTTAAAGATGGCGGTAAATTTCTTAGATTTAAACAAGAACGCAAGCTAAAAAGACAAATATATTTAAAGAAGATAAAAAATTTCAACTTTATAGAATTTTGTTTAAAAAACAAACCAGAAAACGAGATCACTTATCCTTTATTTGCTTTATTTTCTATTGCTTCAATATATTCAGGCATGTTTACTATAGATGAAATTGTAAGAGCCGATCATGCTGATTTAATGGATAGAATTTTCCATTCAGTTATAATTTTTTCATCAATGTTTTTAACTTATCCAATTTGGCCAGCTAGCTTAAAAAGTGATAAATTTATTGCTGTTGCCTGGCATATCGGACTTTTCTATATTTTAATTTTCGCAAGTATCTTGCAAATAATTGTCAGTAATTTTGACAGTTTTCAAGCAATGATTTTCATGATAAATATCATTATTTTAGGAATGTTAAGCCGTTGGTATACAGCTCTTTTGCTAACTATTTTCGGGACAATTCTAAGTATACAATTTTTTAAATATTACGCTGGATTAGACAGTCTTCCTGGTACAATTGGTAGTATTAAACTACAATTAATGTATGCTTTATTACTTGGTAGTAGTGCTTTAATTGCCTTTATCAGACCAAAACAAGAAGAGTTATGCTTATCAGAGGAAAGAATGAATTACTTAGATCAGAAAGTACTCAATCAAAAATCTGAAATTGCTAAACTCACTGATATGAAAAATGAATTTTTACGTAATATACCACATGAATCAAATACTCCTTTAACAGGAGTAACTAGTTTAGTAGAGTCTTTATGTATTAGTTTTGATAGACTAAGTCGAGAAGATATATATAGTATTATCAAGGATATTGAAGGTAGTAGCGAAAGGCTAAAGAGTTATATTGGAAATATTATAGATTTATCGAGGCTTCACACCAGTAAATATGAATTTAAAATAGCAGAAAATAATTTATCAGAATTAATTCAAGAAAGATTTTATATTTGCAAAAGACTCTATTTAAAAAAGCCAAAAGCAGAAAAATTGCAATTTTGTTTACATATTGAGGATAATGTAATTTTCCCATGTGACGTAACATATATTACTAAAGTGATTGATAATATTATTATAAATAGCATCCAATATTCTAAAGAAGGAAGCATTAATATTTATCTTAAACAAACGAAAGATAAAATATTATTTAAAGTAAGTGATGAAGGTATTGGTATACCAGAAAATGAGATGCTTGATATATTTTCTCCATTTATAGTTAGTTCTAAAACTAGAAGTTTAGCTGGAGGCAGAGGCATCGGGCTTGCTTTAGCTAAAGAAGTAATAAATTTACATAATGGTAAGATCTGGGCTGAAAATAATAAGCCTAAAGGTACTATATTTAGTTTTGAGTTGAGTTACTGAAAGTAGCGTCTCACGTGCTCACTCTTGCTAAAGCGAGTCACGGTTCTTTTAAAACTCAAGTCACAACTAATCAAATTCAGTTTCTATAACATTATTTTCATAAAGATTAAATAATCTATGAATTTGTTCTGGTAATATTCTACCCAACGACATTGAAGGTAATTGTTCTTTTACAAACCAACCAGTATCAATAATTTCATGATTACTAACAAACTGCTTAGGTTCTGAAATAACTTCACAACAAAATACTGCTTTATAAACATGTGGAATTTGACTTGGATGATTATGTTTTTGCCTATCCCATAATGCTAGTAATCTAATTACTTTTACCTCAACATCAGTTTCTTCCTTTACTTCTCTTGCTATTGCTTCTTTAGGTGATTCATTAACATCAGCAAAACCACCAGGCAGAGACCAACGTTGATCAGCCTTTTCTTTAGACAGCAAAATTTTCCCTGATTTAAAAATAGCAGCTCTAACATCTAATTTAGGGGTGAGGTAACCTTGGTCTTTAGCAAATATATCAATTATTTGATTAGTATTATATTCAGTATTATTAGCAATAATCTTAGCAGCAAGTTCTTGTATTTGTTCATAACGTTCAATATCAAAATGGTTATCGCAATATGTTAAACCATTTTGGGCAATTGATTTTAACTCTTCTACTATCTTTAGCCAATCACTAGATTTCATTTTAAAAACTTAATAATTATAATTAATATATTTACTACTATAATATTCATCAATACCTTCATTTGAGCCTTCTATCCCAAAGCCAGAAGCTTTAATCCCAGCAAAAGGCGCTTTAGGGGTTGCAGGTGTTGAGGAGTTAATTGATACCATGCCAAATTTCAGATAGCTTGCAACATAATTTGCTCTTTGCATATCTTTACTATAAAGATAGCTTTGTAAACCATATTCAGTATTATTCGCTCTTTTAATTACCTCATCATTACCTGCAAAGCTATAACATGCTAAAACTGGACCAAAAATTTCTGTACTAAAAATATCCATTTGATCATGACAATCATAAATAACCGTTGGCTGAAAAAAATTACCATTAGCAATACCCCCTGTGGAAATTTTAGCTCCCTGATTATTAGCATCAGCTAAAAGCTTGGTTATTTTATCTATTGCTGCTTTATTAATTAAAGAGCCTATTTGTGAATCCTGAGCAAATCCATCTCCCGCTTTGCATTTACTGAATTTATTAGTTAGTAATTTTACAAATTTATCATATATATCTTCATGAATAAATATTCTATTTGGCGAAGTGCAAGATTGACCACCTGAGCGTAGTTTTATTTTGACTAAATCATCACTTACTTTATCTATATCAATGTCAGGAAATATTATATAAGGTGCGTTACCACCAAGTTCTAATGATAATTTCTTTAAACTTTCACTTGATTTATTATATAAAATTTTACCTACTCTAGTAGACCCTGTAAAAGAAATTTTTCTAATACGAAAATCATCGCAAATTAAATTACCAATTTCCTCAGGATCACCTGTTATTATATTGAGTACCCCACCAGGAAGCCCCGCCTTTTCCAATAAATATCCTTGTATTAATGCTGAAAATGGCGTAAATTCCGAAGGCTTTAACAACACACTACACCCCGCAACAAGCGCTGGAGTAATCTTGCGAGCAATCATAGCAAATGGGAAGTTCCACGGGGTGATTGCTGCAACTGGCCCAATTGGTTGCTTCTCCGCTATTATTTTATGATTAATATCATTTCCTGGTCTAATATATCCTTGATGGGACTTCATTTGACAGAGAAACCATTCAATATAACTACAACCATAAGCCATTTCTCCTTTAGCTTCGCTAAGTACTTTACCCTGCTCTAATGTAATTAATTTTGCTAAATCATCATAAAACTCGAATTGTAGATCATACCATTTACGCAAAATGTCATAACGCTGATCAATGGTAGTCTTTGCCCACTGTTCAGCCATTTCTACAGTATTATCTATTGCTATCTTAACTTCATCACTATTTAATTTGGGTATATAACCAACAATCTTGCCATTTGCAGGATTATCCACTGCTATACCGTTAGTTTGTTCTAACCATCTTCCTGCAATAAAATTTTTATTATTTACTAAATCAATCATTTTTGTATCCCCCTATTCTACTTGAGATTTTCGTTAAGTAACATGGGAAATTATCTTACCAAAAAATAGTACCTATGCCAAGGCCACAAAGTATTATTCCTGTTAAATTATGGATCTTTTTTTGAAATGAATTTTTTTGTAATAAGGAATTTATTTTATTAGCAAATATATCATAAACTATTGACGCAACTACTCCAAAACAAATAAAAGTTATCCCTAACAATAAAAATTGGCTAATAACCTTTTCCTCAGAATTAATGAATTGTGGAATAAAAGCCAATAGAAACACTATCGACTTAGGATTAAATGCAGTAACCAATACTACGTGAGTAAATACATTCCTAGCCCTTTGTTTACTAGGTATTTCTAGCTGATCATCATTACCTTTCCACCGTAAATCCTTAACTCCTAGGAAAATTAAATATATACCGCCAATTACTTTAAAAAAATCAAAATATCCATCTGGTAAATTCAAAATTGCTTCAATACCAACATATACTAGAAATAAGGCAATAACATCACCAATCATTACTGCAGGAATTGTATATCTACCTGACCATTTACCATATAATAAAGCATAGTGAATTACTATAACAGTAGGTCCAGGTATAGCTGATAAAATAAAAACAGCTATACAATATGAAAAATAAATATCTATAGTCATATAAATATTATATATCCAAAGCGAATAAAAATCTAGGTTTTTCATTTGCTTTAGGTATGTATTTAAAATGAATAAAATTCAACATTCAATAATTTTTCCTGCCCAATCAAAAACACTGCCAGTATCATCTGGGGTTAGTTTGTTCATTACTTTTATTAAATTAATAGCGGCTTCATTTGCAGTAAATACTTTATCAATATTGCTTTGAAATGGTTGAGATAACTTTGTATCTACAGTTCCTGGATGTAAACCTACCACTATGGCCTGTTTATATTTCCTCGCCAATTCAATAGCAACATTTTTAATTAACATATTTAACGCTGCTTTAGACGTACGATAAGAATACCAACCACCAAAATTATTATCACCAATACTCCCTACTCTAGCCGAAAGCATCGTAAATATTGATTTTTTATCTCGCCTTAAATATGGAGTAAAATATTTTGCAATTAATGCAGGGCCTATAGTATTTATCATAAATAATTTCTGAAATTTTTCAGTAGATAATTCACTTAAGCTCTTTTCTGGTAAAATCGTGTCATTATATAACATACCAGTAGCTAGAATTAATATATCAATTGGTAATTCTCTTGATATCTTACTAGCTGCAGCTTTAATAGATTCTTCATCCTCTAAATCGAGATATCCCCACTCAAGTTTTAAACCTTCTTTTAAATCATACGGCCATATTTCATGGCGAGAAAAGCAATTAATATTTAAAACATTTTGTTCTTGAATTAAATTCTCAACAAAACCACTACCAATCCCACCAGAAGCACCAATAACAACTACATTAAGCCCTCTACCAAATCTAGATAAAATATTTGTCACTTTTATTACTCAATATCTTTGCTAACAGTTAATCAATATCGCTAAGATTACCATCATTATTAGAATTATCCGTTAACCCTGATGCCCCTCCTAACGCAAGAGAATTATTATTAACATCATCAGGTGCACCCATCCCTGACATATTTGAACCAATTATGATATCTTGATCATTTTTTTGGTCATCTTTTTTATCATCTTTACCGTCATCATCATAGTCGTTATTTAGTGTAATTTTAGTATTATTACTTTGCTGAGCAAACAGCTTTATAATAAGAGCTAAATCATTGTGCTTATTATCAATAGCTATCTTTTGACACTCATCTAAATCTAATGGTACCCCAAACATATTAGCACAATCTATAATTACTTTAGTTTGTATTGCATAGCCAGCTTGTACAAAACATTCTATTAACTCTTGACTAATAATATTTTTTTGTAATTTACATAACTCCTTAAATAGATCTTCTATTATATCATTCATCTTAGGATCGTTGCCTAAATTACCAAGTATATAAATATAGACTGGATTCTATACATAATCTGTACTATTTAAATCAAAATTAAAATCATTAACAAGCTTCTTTATAAGATCTAATAATTTTTCACGATAAACAACCGTACATTCAGGAGTCATATAATATTTTTGATGGTATGTTTTAGCATAATCGTTACAACGCAAATCGATACTCCTTAAATATTCTCCTATCAAAACATGCATAATTGTAGATTCAACAATTTTTAGTTGCCCAAAAGAATTATTAAGACTGATCCATTTTTCTCCATTAAA
>JABSSF010000010.1:17303-26640 GCA_013214485.1 Rickettsiaceae bacterium
TACAAAACTCAATAAAATCTACTGTGTCAGTCTTCCAAAGAGCGTATTCTATAGCAGTTATATATGCATCATAACCATTTGTTTCTAACCCTTTAGTTAAAAGAGTTTGTAGTACCATACCAAAATTTTTGATGTTTTTTACAATACCCCAATTATAAACTATATAGTGAAAAAGCATATTACATGGATCAATTATTTTAGCAAGCTGACTATAATGTTTGTCAAAATTATCCCCTTTCAATACAGAATAATATTGGTTATATAAATCCTGATATGTTTTTTGATGTATTGTGTGCTGTTTTCCCATTTCTCTATAAAAATCCTCAAATAACCCACATGTTGTAAATTTAACATTTTTATCATTTGCATCATTAATCATCTTATTAAGCTTATTAAATTTATTTTGCAAATCATAAATATTTGCTGCCAATAGTTGTTTTTCAACTTCTTTATTAAACTGCAGCTGCTTAGATTGATTATTATTACCACCATCATTCTTATATTTCTGCTCTTCTTCATCTTTAAAATTATCGCTAACAACAAGTGTAGGATCATTTAATAAATCCTGATCAGATTTATCACTTTTATGACTATTATATAAATTATGTACTGCGGTTAAATAATTTTTAGCATCCATATTACCATATTTTTTTCTTAAAATTTTGGATAAATCTATAGCACAATCACTTGGTGTCTTTCCAAGTTTATTTGGTTTCTCAACAACAGGATCATTTTTATCCACATACTTCATTAATTCTATAGACTGATTTGAAGCTTTTCGATTCTGTAAAAACTCATTATAAACTACGTATATTATTTGATGCCATATTGTGTCACCACTGTATGGATTTTTATAATTTTTTAATGTCTTGCCATTATCATATAGATATATCCACTGCAGAAGTTCTATATTAAACTGTTTCATTGTTATATCTATGACAGTATTTTCTTTTGACTTTAAAGAAAACTTAGTACTTACTGATGTGGTCATATCTACATCAATTCCCAAGTTTTTGCAATCTTTCTGCCAAACTTTATGTGCTAAATTTGTAACTTTTACGAAAGTATCAGAACCTCCACAATTTTCCACATTATAAATTTCTTTTTGCTGAGCATAAACAAACATAAGTTCGTTAAATAAACCTAGATTTTTAAAACTATTATAATTTGACAGAACTAATTCTGCTACACTAAATAAAAGTTTAGAGTCATTACATATATCCAAATTTAACGCTTTTAGACATAAATCCTTTTTTTGGAAAACCATATATGTCTTTAAAATAGCAAATAATTTGTTATACTCAATTTTCCCACAAGCATTAACCAGTGCATCACCCTTGATTCCAAAAAATTGATTGAAAAATTTTCCCTTATTAGTTAATAAAACACTATCCAGCAGTGAAACGTCTCTATTCATAGACATAAGCTTTTCCTCCTTATCCTTCTTTATAATTGAAACTTAAACAAGTCTACTACGAATTACTTTACGGAAGTTTATTACTACCATGCTTTTTTAAACCTGTAAACTGGAAATTCTGTAAAATTTTATTTTTGTTTTGCTTTTGTAATGAAATCAAGTATTTATTTAAAAATATTCTTGACAACAGCCCTATTTAACTGCTATTAATACAAGCGGATTTATTTAATTTAAATATAATATTTATTGTGAAAACTTATTCAGCAAAACCAGTAGAAATAGAAAAGAAATGGTTATTAATTGATGCTAAAGACTTAGTACTAGGTCGTTTAGCAAGTGAAGTTGCTACGTTATTACGTGGTAAACATAAAGCAACATATACTCCCCATATGGATTGCGGTGACCATGTTGTTATTGTTAATGCTGCAGATATTCATTTATCTGGGAAGAAAATGGATCGTAAGGATGGTAAGATTTATTACCGTCATACAGGCTTCCCAGGTGGTATAAAGGAAACTACAGCAGGAAAGATTTTAGCTGGAGAATTTCCAGAAAGAGTAGTTAAAATGGCAATTAAAAGAATGATTAGCCGTAATAAGCTTGGCGCAAAGCAAATCAGTAATCTTCACGTATATGCTGGTAGCGAGCATCCACACCAGGGGCAAAAACCTGAAATTTATGATTTTGCTAAAAAGAATCCTAAAAATAACAAAGTTAGAAAATAATAAAATTAAAATTGACTAGTCAAAATTAAGGTCAGATAAAATTAAAGAGATTATATTTATGGAAGTACCAAAATTAAATTTAAAAGAAGAAACAACAAAACAAGAAGAAGTTGCAGTTGTAGCTAATACTCCAGAAAAACAGCCTAAATTTTTTAAATCTAAAAAGCCGCTTGAAGGTGGTGGTGCTTATGGTACTGGTAGGAGAAAAAATTCTGTTGCTAGAGTTTGGGTAAGACCAGGTAAAGGAATTATTAAAGTTAACAATAAAGATTATGCGGATTATTTTCCACGTTTTGCATATAGAAAATTAATCTTGCAACCATTTGAAGATACTAAAACTACTGGTCAATATGACGTTATTTGTACAGCTAAAGGTGGTGGTACCACTGGTCAAGCAGGAGCAATTGTACATGGTATTGCTAGAGCATTAGATTGTATCTTAACAGATGGTCATACTATATTACGCAAAGGCGGATATTTAACTAGAGATTCCAGAAAAGTTGAACGGAAAAAATACGGCAAGCATAAAGCTCGTAAATCAACACAATTCTCTAAGCGTTAATATTTACTATTGTTATAGAATTTTTTAATAGTTACCAAAAGATCTTCATTCGCTTTGGGTATAGATATGGCGGGGTAGCTCAGCTGGTTAGAGCAGCGGAATCATAATCCGCGTGTCGGGGGTTCAAGTCCCTCCCTCGCTACCATTGTAGCTGTTGACGCATTCTCTAAAGTCGTCATTGCGAGTCAGCCTATGGTTGGCGTGGGACAATCCAGAAAAAAACTTGTAATATAATCAAATCTGGATCCTCACGCAGTCTAAAGACTGCTCTGGATGACAATAAAGAACTGGGGTTTGTCATTGCTGTAAAGGTTGCACATAATTCGTTGACATAGAGCGTCATTGCGAGAACATTTATGTTTGCGGCAATCCAAGAAAAAAATATGTAATATAATCAAATCTGGATCCTCACGCAGTCTAAAGACTGCTCTGGATGACAATAAAGAACTATGATTTGTCATTGCTGTAAAGGTTACAGCGATGACGGGTTAGGGATCGCAAGGCCAAAGCCTGCTCTGGATGATAGCCTGTAAACCCTAAAAAAGAATTAATTCACTATAATACAATTTTGTTTCCTAGCAATTAGCTTTTTACAAACACGTTTTGCTTCTGGCAAGCTTGGATAAGTTCCTGCCATAACTAGGAAAAAAATTCGGTTATTTTTACCTTTAATCCGACGAGTCACTAAGTAAGCATTGCCTAATATTTCACCATATTTTTTTTGTAAACCCTTCCAGCACTTTATCGCTTCCATTTCTGTTTTAGCTAATGATAATTGTAACTTATAGCCTGATGCTTCCTTTAGCTCTTGTTTTGCTAAAGCTAATAATTTACTATCATCTTTATTAACCCTGATAATATTTAAATCTGTTTCTAATGAATCATCCACTGGTGATTGTTGCTCAGCCTTTTTTAATAAATTAGGCATTATTACTGCTACGTTACCATTATCTTCCTCGTTATATTGATCAAAATCTATTTGTTCATAAAAATCAAGATTAGCTAAAATAACATCTATCGAATCAATATTTTTTTCTTTAAAATCAATTTTCAACGGTGGTTCTGGCTCAGGCAAAATACGAACGTTCTTTTCCTTAACAATATTCTTGCGTAATTTTTCATATATTAAACTACTTGAATTAGCAAGCACTATCCCACCTGGATCATCTGGACGTTTTTTATATTCATCATCCTCATCAGTAATTACAATAACATTTTCTTGCCCTGTAAAATAATACCAATATATCAAGCTACTAGATATAGATGCTATTACAAAAAATACAGTAATAAAAAGTAACTTTTTATATTTCATAGGTCACTTAAATTACATTTTTTCAACCATGGTAATTCCTATTATTTCAAAACCATTAGCAATAATTTTCTTTATTGCTTCAGATAAAGCAAGCCTTGCAGCCGTTAGTTCATCATTATTTGTTACAAAACGATATTCATTATTCTCTTTTCCTAAATTCCAAATAGAATGAAATCTTGAAGCAACATCTATTAAATAATAAGCTATTTTATGTGGCTCAAAATTCTTTGCAGCTGATGCTAAAACTTTTGGCCATAATGCTAATAATTTTATTAATTGTATCTCTTCTTCACTTGATAATAAAGATAAATCAAATTCATCTATCATAAATTTATCATAAGCACTTGTTGCATTTTCTTTAGCATTGGCTAAAATTGATCTAGTTCTTACATAAGCATATTGAACATAAAATACTGGATTATCTTTTGACTGCTCTACCACCTTACTAAAATCAAAATCAAGAGTCATATCATTGCGACGCGTTAACATGATAAATCTGACAATGTCTTTACCAACTTCATTAATAACATCTCCAATAGTCATGAAGTGACCACTACGTTTTGACATTTTAACAGGTTTATTATCTTTAACAAAATTAACTAACTGGCTAATTTTAACATCACTTTTTACTTTATTATCACTAAATGCCTTAGTTACAGCATTGATTCTTTTTACATAACCACTATGATCTGCTCCTAAAATATAAATCAAAATATCAAATCCACGATCTATTTTATCCTTAGCATAAGCAATATCTGTAGCTAAATACGCCCAGGAACCATCATTTTTTTGTACTGGTCGATCCTGATCATCACCAAAAGCACTAGATTTAAATAATAATTGCTCTCGTGCCTGCCAATTTTCATCAACTTTACCTTTTGGTGGTGGTAATTTGCCTTTATATATTAAATCATTTTCTTTTAACTTATCTATGGCTAAAGTTATTTTATTATCATCATATAAACTTTGCTCTGAGAAAAATACATCATGTTTTATTCCAAGACTTGCTAAGTCACTTTTGATTAGGTCAAGCATCGCTTTTATGACAAAATCCTTTATTTTACTACGACTCTCTGCTTCTGGTAATTTTAATAACTCCTTACCATATTCAGCAACTAAATCTTTAGCAACATTTTTTAAATACTCCCCAGGATAATATCCTTCAGGTATTATAGCTTCCTTTCCAGTGACAGCTTCCTGATATCTTAAGACCATGCTATCTGTTAAAGTATCTATTTGTGATCCAGCATCATTAACATAATATTCTTTAATTACATCATAACCACATTTCTGCATAATATTTGCTAGCACATCACCATATACAGCTCCTCTTGCATGACCAATATGCATTGGCCCAGTTGGATTAGCTGAGACATATTCAATATTAACTTTCTCACCATTGCCAACATTAACTTCCCAAAACTCGGGATCTCCTTTTAAAATAGCCTTGATACATTCATGCCATTTATCAGCCTTTATAGTAAAATTAATAAACCCAGGACCTGCAACTTCAATATGAGCAATATACGGTATATCAGCTAAAAGTTCTTTAAATTTTAAAGCAACTTCTCTAGGATTGCCACCTTTTTTCGAAGCAATTTTCATTGCTATATTGGTTGCAATATCACCATTTAATGGATCCTTAGGAGCTTCTAAATTGGCTGAGTCCCATAATTTATCATCTGGGTAGATTTTTTGAGTAACTTTTTTTAAATCTCTTCCAAGTTCTTTAAATATATTCATAAATCAGTATTTGCAAAGTTTAAATTATAAAATGATTGATATTGTTTTATCGCAAAACGGTCTGTCATACCAGCAATATAGTCTGCAATCACAGACATTTTTAACTTTTCATTCCCCTCTTCAATCATCTCACGCCAACTAAAAGGCAATAACTCTATATTTTCTACATAAAGTTTAAATAGATCCCTAACTACATTTTGCGATTGCAAAGTTACCGAAGCAACTCGATGATGCTTGTAAACTTTTCTAAATAAAAAACCTTTGATATCCTGTACTTCTTTAGCAGTATTTTCTGTAAATTCAACTAACCCACAGCCTAAATTACGGATATCTGTTTCAGTTTTTATCTTATGTTTTGTAATATTCTTTCTTGTTTGAAATAATAAGCTTTCGATCAAATGATGAATTAATTTGCGACATACTTCATATATTAATCTTTTATCAGAAATATCTTTAAATTGTTTCTTTACCTCTCTAATATAACGATCAACAAATTCAAGTTCTGCTAAATCTTTATAAGTAATTATTTCCGCACGAATACTATCTTCAAGATCATGAGCAATATAAGCAATATCATCAGCTAAAGAAGCTATTTGTGCTTCAGCAGAAGAGTATTTTTCTAAGTCAAGACTATGTTCTTTATCATATTCTATAATATGATCTGATAATTCTTTTTTCTCAAGTGGTCCATTATGTTTAACAATACCTTCTAATACCTCCCAAGTAAGATTTAAACCATCATAAGCAGCATATTTCTGTTCTAGAAAAGTTAGTATTTTAAATGAATGTGCATTATGCGAAAAACCACCAAAATCTTTCATACATTCATTTAAAGCTTCTTCTCCTGCATGGCCAAATGGTGAATGACCTAAATCATGCGCTAATGCTACTCCTTCAACTAAATCATCAGATAAATTCAATGCTTTACACAAAGATCTAGCAATTGAGGAAACTTCCATTGAATGAGTGAGGCGATTACGATAATGATCACCTTCATGATTAACAAATACTTGCGTTTTATATTGCAAACGTTTAAATGAATTAGAATGTATAATTCGATCACGATCTCTTTCAAATTCATTACGATAAGGGGTTTGTTTCTCAGGATATAGCCTTCCTTTACTATTTTCTGGAATACAAGCATATGGAGCTAACATAAGTAATCTCTTGAAAATTATTTTATTATCCATTAATATATATTATATTAATGTCTTTTCAATTATTTTCTTAAATCTTGAAGTTAAATAACAAGAATAAACTAAGTATATGAAGTTTACCATAACAAATAATGCTGTTAAACGCATAGCCGAATTAATCACCAAAGAACCAGAGAACATTGCTTTAAGAGTAAAGGTTGACGGTGGTGGATGTTCTGGTTTTCAATATGATTATCAATTTATTGCTACAATTAACCAAGAAGATATTGTTATCGAAAATAATGGCGTAAAAGTTGCAATTGACCCACTTTCACAACAATTTCTTGACGACTGCACGCTTGATTTTATTGAAGAATTAGTCGGTAGCCATTTCCAAATAAACAATCCAAATGCTACAGCAAAATGTGGTTGCGGTAATTCTTTTTCAGTTTAAAATCACTTTTCATTTCCATCTTGATAGCTTTTTTTATGATGATGGTCACCACTATTATGAAAAAAGCTTTTATCAGGATTCCCTTTTAAACAACGTGGAACAAAAGGAAATCTATCAGTTACAAAATAAGCATATTCCCCAGAAATTTCAATACCATTACACTCATCTAAGTTACCAGACCCAGCTGAATACTCAAAATCCTGAGTAAAAGTACCATCATATTCTCCACCAATTGATCTAGTACCATGTTTTAACACATAACTAGGTTTATATGAATTAGATTTACTAACAAATATCCTAAATCCATCAGCCGCATAACCAACATGAATTATATCTCCTTGTTGTTCTAAAAACGGTAACAATTTAGTTGGTATACCATGATAGTGATAAGCTCCATTTGGCTGTACATGGGCGTTACTGTTATCTAATCCTAACTTTTTACTACCACTTACTATAGCCTCATAACGCCACTGACAATAACCATGTCCTCTGCCTTGACGCTTTCCATAACATTCTGCAGTTCCAGGATCAAAAGGTATTCCATTAAGGGCTACACCGACATTATTGTTGCTAATAATAGTATTTTGATCAGCAAATTGAGGATTTTTAATTACTTTAAAATGATAATTTTGTTCACTAATAGCATGAGGGTTACCTTTCCCTGGAAATTGCCCTGTTTCATGATTAGGAATTCCATTTGCATCTATATATAAATAAGAGCTATCTTGATGTATGTTTACATAATTTTTATTAGTATTACCAGAACCAGCTAATAAATATAAAGGTTTAAGAAACTGTAAAAATAACATGATAAGCGTTACCAAAGAATATTTTAGTAGTTTATATTTTTTCATTTGAATCTCCATTAAAGCTCAAGAAAAAAACAACTTTTATAATAATAATACTATACTTTAAATAACCAGCAAATTAAAATAATAAAATTATAACAAATTCTTAAGTGCAGACAACTTAACTTTGACTAATTTTAATCATACGTTGTTTTTGACGATCCCAACTATATTGAGTATTAATAGTTTTTACCTCAGTAATAATCAAATCACCACTGGGCAATTGAGCTACATCAAGACCTTTCTGCAAGGAGTCAACAATTAAGGAAGTTGAACTACAAATATATCTTATATCAGAAAACACATCTTCTGCTTCTACAGCTTTTACTGTTTCTTCTTTCTTAACTTCTTTAGTTTCTTCTTTAGACATAATATTAACATAATTATATTTATGGTTACTTATCTATCAGCTTTCATTATAAAAATCAAGGAATTATTATATTACAAATTGTTAATAAATTCAGAAACATCAACCACGGATTGTAAATTTTTCTAAAGAAGAAATTTATTTAAATGGCTTATATAGTTTTCAACTTCCCTTAAATAGCGTTTTATACATATTTTTGTTTGCATTTTTGACTCTAAAAATTTTCTTAACCTAACGTTAATTACATTTCTTCTTTATTACAAATAATTATAACTCAACTTTTTAATCGCCTCCATCAACCTTTAATTGACTATAAATATGGAAATTCGCCCCATACCATCTCTTTTAAAGTTAATAAATTTTAATTATTTCTTGGCTTTTATTACAAATTAATTTATATTTGTTAATCTATTTATTAAAAATAGTTAATAAATTAATTAATATTAATAATAAAAAGAAATCTTATGAAAACAAAAACAATTAGTATAGATATATCAACAATAAGTAAATCAGAAGATATAATTTCACTGATGGACGACACAGCACCTACTAAAAAAAATGAAAAGATATCTCTTTTTTTCCAGGGAAATGACTATAACAGACCTGCAAACAAAAATTTAAAAACAACACTAGAAACTTTCAAGGAAAAATCTAGTAAATATAATATAGATGCAATACAAATGCTTGAATTAAATATATAGTAATTTCACTTGAAAAATGAATATAAATATGGGATTTTCAATGAAAAAATGAAATATCCAATAATATTCAGA
>JABSSF010000100.1 GCA_013214485.1 Rickettsiaceae bacterium
GGTGTCTAAGTAAGTTTGTTGCGTTTTCGAGTAAATCTAGCTGTACTAGTTTTTTGGCGATAGAAAGAATAACTTTATCACCTTTTTCACCAATTGGATTTAATTCTTTAAATTCATAAAATAGAGCAACTACGGTAAAATCATCCATAGTTTCACCAATACCACCTGGTAAGAAAACATCATTGAAAATTCTAGCCATTTCAGAAGTTATATAGAAATTACTAACTTTATTGCCAAAAGCATTTTGAATATATTTATAAGTACGAAGTGAATTCATAATTTCATTATTATTACGGTAATAATTAGCTAAAGTCATTAAAATCTCATATTCTAATTGGTCTCCTCGCCAGGCAAAACGTAAATTATCTAACTCCCCAATAGCTTTTTGTAAGGTTATTTTCTTATGTTTTAATAACATTTTTGTTACCTCAAATCTAGCTCTGGTACTATTAAAAGGATCATCTTCTAGAACTATTAAAGATTGAAATAATTGCTTTGCGACATTAATTCGATTATTTTTACGATAATAATTTGCCTGGTAAAATTTTAAGCTATTAGCATATTTTTCTTTAATTGGCTTTTTAAGCATTTTAAATAACCGATCAACATCACTTAGTTTATTGGCAGCTAAGGCAATTTCTATTTCAGCAAAAGCTAATTGCCAATATTTATCTTCAGAATATAGGCTTATAGTTCTGCCTAAATTTTTTAAAAAACCTATGCCACCGCCAACATTAGCTCCTAAAGAAAAATTATTATATTTACTCCATAAAATTACTTCATCAATATTATTGACTTTACCATGTATAAGCAAGCGATCATATTCTATTTTAGCATTACCATATTCACCAATTAAACTATAATTTACTGCTGTTAAAAATCTGGCTTTTAAGCTTCTTTTATAAATTTCTGGAGCTAGTTTTTTAGCTACTAACAAAGCATCTAATGATTCATGATACCATTCATACATATAATAAAATTTAGCCAAAGCTAAATTTCTTTTAAAAGCTTCTTCAGGATTCTTAGCCATTGCAGCTTCACTAATTAACCTGCTTTTCTGTTGATTAAAATCTAAAATATCTAAATTTTTATCAAGCACGGGTAAAATTGTAGCTAAATCTTGATAATTTTCGATTTCATGCTGGAATAAATCTACCTTAGCAGCTTGCTCAATTGGTAGGGTCGAATCTGGAAGAATTCTTAGTTCTTGTTTGTATTTTTCTATAATAATATCATCACTCATTAAAGAAATTGCTATACCTTGAATTGACTTTAATAGTCTAAATTCAATAGCATCTTTAGGGCTATTTACTCTAAGCCCAGTAGTTCTTACAGGAATAATATTTAAAGTATCGCCAACTTCAGGGTCAACTAATTCAATGATATTATAACCATCAAAATCTCCTTTCAAAACTAAGCCGTCATTATCGCTTAAGGATTCTGGAGCAATAATATTGTCATTATCCCATTTAGTATCTTTATCCGTGACGCTAATATGCCAACCTGTTTTAGTTTTTATAGTTTTAATATTATTATAACCATCTAATAATCTAAACCTTACTGCTGTACCATGGTCACTTGGAATAATTTTAAATTGGCTAAAAATTTCATTTTCCTTAAAATTTAATACTTTATTTTGATCTAACACCACCCATAAATATTTACCTCTAATAAAGCTAGCTATTTTACTTTTGTTATTACCTAAGTTAAATTCCAAAATATGATCATCATTTTTTTTGTGATATTTTATTACCCCAGGATCATTTTTGGCTTTGCCAATAGTGGAAAGGTCTTCTTTTTTTTTCTTTTGGGAGCGAAATTTTATTGCATCTAATTTTTCTCCATTTATTATCGACTGATATTTTAACTCCTTATCAGTATAAAAAACTATGGTTTGGTTATTATTAGTTAATTTTAATCCAGAGGCATATTTCTTGAAAGTTGCTTGGTTCACTAGTTTAAATTCAACTGGTATGTTGATATTAGCCTTTACTGTATTGCCTGATGATTTAAGATCAATAATGTGATTCTTACCGCGATAAAATACAAATATTACATCCTTACCGAAAACTCTTACTTCCAGTTTTATAGGAGTATCTGCTTGTGCTATATTAGTAACAAATATACACAGCATTATTATAAGTATTCTTTTGAAATATTTCATCAACTTATATAATATAATTTTCTATGGTAACCCAAGTTCATTTTTTATACTGAAGTAAAACTCATCATACTATATATTACCTTTTATCTTAGGATAAAGAAATATTATTAATTATGTCCTAAAAAAGATCGCTTTGTCACTTTATTATCTAAAAGAGGTCTAATATATTCAAGATGAATAAAAATGAATTAATGTATTGATAAAGCATCATATCTATTTTTAAATAGAAAAAATATAAATGATTTATATCATGGATTTTATATTTGTTGTAAATTAAAAAAATATTTTTAAATTTATGAATGAAGTATAGCTTATGAATAAACAAGTAATATTATTATCCTATCTTATTATCTTTATTTTTTTATTTTCTGGAGTCAACACACTGGCCAGTAATCTTTCTGATAAAGATACTAAAGCAATGAATTTTATAAAAATGGACTCTGATTATAGTTATCAAATGATGGATGCTACAACTAATTTTGCTCAAAAATCAAAATTATTTTTTGATTTAAAAAACCAGTATTTACAAGAAGGAGATATTAACTTAGGGATTTCTTTTATTGGTCTTGCAGATTATCAACGAACTAATCGAAAATCCAAGTTTAGTTATCTTATGCGATTACCTAATTCTGGAAATCAAGTTGGTAAAGAAATGTCTGAAGTGGTAGTAAATAGCGTTCAAATACAAACCTCTGGAGCATTTACTTCATGGGGTGCTTTTTATAGTGAGTTGTTATATAACCCACAACGTAATTTTGGCGCTGGTACTATTAGCTCTGCAAGTAGGAATTTAACACAAATTTCTCAAGCTTATGTTGTTTTTGGTGATAAAGATCAATATCCATTTTATGCTAGTTTAGGAAAACAAAATGTACCATTTGGTTTAATGGATACAGCAAATCCATTTACAATGTCTATGACATGGCATGCCTTTGCGCCTGTTGCTTATAGTGCAATTTTTGGTGTAGATACTCATGGGTTGAATATTTCTGCAGTAGCTGTACAAGGTGGGGCACAGTTTAGAGCAGCAAATACTCCTGTAAAAGAGACAAATGCACCTAGCTTAATAAATAATTATGTTGGAGATATTAACTATACTTATTCTTGGCAAGAAGATTATAGTGTAATGGTTGGAACTTCATACTTAAGAGGTAGTACATATAATCAGGAATTTCCAGTAGCACATTTTGCTCCAGGAAAATTAAGAATCCTGCATTTGATGTTTATTCAAAGTTAAAAATAGCTGATTTAACTTTGCTAGGAGAATATGCTCAGACTCTAAAAAAATGGCCAGGAACACATAATCCTTCACCTCCATTAAATATTTATCCAGCCAGTAAAGTTACTAGCTTTACTGTTGGTGGGCAATATACTATCCCAGAGTTAATATATGAAAAAGACATAAAATTTTCAGTAGAATATAGTGAATTTAAAACTGGTTCTAAAGGCTCTCCTTGGCGAATTCAATCACAAACAGCAGCAGGTATTGCAATTATGGCAAGATCTAATGTAAAACTATTTGGTGAAGCTATTCAAAGTAAAGGGTTTGTGCCTTTAGGAAAAATTAGTGGTGATAAAAATGGAGTACCTGGTACTACTAACAGTGATAAAAGTTCTAGAAGTATGGCATTTATTATTGGAATACAGGCTTCACTGTAATAAATAAAAAATTATACTGAAGGGATAACTCCCTCCAGTATAAAATTAGGTTCAGTTTTGTCTAATGCTTTAAAAAAAAATCACTAGCAATTAAAGATAATAGCTGGGCTTATTATTTCTTGCAAGTATTTTTTTTAAAAATATCTTATAAATTGAAAGTTATTCTTTATATTTTACTTTTTTACGATCAAGCATTCTCATTAAAGATGTTAGCATAGCCTCAAAATTTCCAGATAAATTATTTGATGTTGTTGGAGCTTCTTTACTTCCAAATCGTTCATGTTGCTTAAAGGTAGTGTCTTTTATAGCAGTAGTTACTGCATTAATTTTTTTTCCAGTAGATAAAGCAAGGATTTGAGTTTTGCAAGCAAACTCAAGATAATAATAATTCCAAAATGCTTCTGCTATAGATTTTCCTGTTGCAACTAAACCATGATTACGTAATATTAAACATTTATTGTCAGCTAAATTTTCTGCAATACGTGATTTTTCGGCTGGCGAAGTAATGATACCTTCAAAATCATGATAGCCTATTTTATTATGAAATATCATAGACATTTGATCGTTAAGTATAAGTCCTTCTTCTAACATTGATAAAGCAACACCATAAGGTGTATGTGTATGGATAACTGCATTAATATCTGATCTTGCTTGATAGATAGTGCTATGTAATATAGAACCTGGCTTATTAACTGGTAATGATGATTTATCTACTTGGTTACCAGCAAAATCAACTTCTACTAGACTAGAAGCTGTAATTTCATCATATAATAAACCATATGGGTTCATTAGAAACGTATCTGTGTGTCCTTCAGGTATTTTAGCTGAAACATGATTTAGAATCATGTCAGACCAACCAAAATGGTCTATCAAGTGACATATTGCAGCTAATTGAATTTTAGTCACTTTAATCTTATCATTTAATTCTAACTGTTTCTGTTTTGGTTCTATAAGTTCAATAACCATCTAGTTAGCCTTACCTTTTTTACTTGTTAAACCTTGATTTTTAAGATTGTCAAAAATAGATAGGGTTTGAGCTGCAAAACTACCAGGTTCTGAAAGATTAGCAGGAAGTAATACTGTATTAGATTTCTGGGCAATATTAGCAAAAGCTTCAACATATTGTTCAGCAACTTTTAAAGAAACAGCATCGCTACCTCCTTCTTTTTTAATCGCTACAGCAATCATCTCTATTGATTTAGCAGTTGCATCAGCAACGAATAAAACCGCCTCTGCTTCTCCTTTTGCTCTATTTACTTGATCAGTATAAGCACCTTCTGAAGTTAAGACTACTTGAGCCTTTTCTCCTTCAGCGATATTAATTTGGGATTGTCTTGTTCCTTCTGATTCTAATATTTGAGCTCGTTTTTGCCTTTCTGCAGCAACTTGTAATTCCATTGCTTGTAAGATTGATTTAGGAGGTTGAATATCCATAATTTCATAACGCATACATTGGATTCCCCAGTTAGTTGCTGCATGATTTATTGATGCAACAATTGCGTTATTTAAAGCTTCTCTTTCCTCAAAAGTTTTGTCTAATTTCATTTTACCAATTTCAGAACGCATCGTTGTTTGCGCTAGCTGAGTAATTGCATAATAAGGGTTATTTACTCCATAAGATGCAGCAATAGGGTCAATT
This sequence comes from Rickettsiaceae bacterium, assembly GCA_013214485.1. Classification (GTDB taxonomy): domain Bacteria; phylum Pseudomonadota; class Alphaproteobacteria; order Rickettsiales; family Rickettsiaceae; genus JABSSF01. Next base: position 5,463 of record JABSSF010000100.1, read on the forward strand.
ATTTTTACATATAACACTCCATCAATAGTAAGCGGAACATTATCATTAGAAATAGCTGTCTGGGCATGAACATCAATTGGTTGTTCTTTTAAGCTATGTTTGTATGCCACTCTTTGGATTATTGGAATAATAACAGTAAGCCCTGGTTCTAAAACACGATCAAATTTACCTAACTTTTCTACTACCCATGCTTCCTGTTGTGGTACAATTTTGATCATTCTAAGTAGTAAAATAATTGCTATAATGCTAATAGCTAGAAGAATTACATCCATAATTTTTTCTTATTTTAGTTTATAATGATGGTATCTTATCACAGCTATAATCAATTTAACAATATTATAATTTATTATAACTTAAATTATTTTACTACTTAGATATTTTATACTCAAAGCGCATGAAAAGTTGGGTTTTTAAAGAAAGAATAATTAGACTAGGATCAAATTTAAAAACTCTTGCATATTCAGCGATACGTAAGTGTTTTTTTAATGAAGATAATAGTTTAATTTTCAAACTTATATCTACATCAATATACAGCAATCACCTCCTTTGGTTGCGTCTTGTAAATCATTGTTAATGTCATCTCCCATGTCATCTCCTATGGTTTGCACCGCTTTAGAGCCATTGCCGTCATCAATATTGTTACCAAGGATATCGTTTAAAAGGTTATTATCCTTATTCTGAGGTTGTTGTGTTTGTGTATGGCAATTTATTACTCCATTTTTAATTATTACGTTTGTATAGTCATTTCGATTGCCAAGTGTATAATTTAAAGGAGTGATCAATAGTTTGTTGTAGTGTATCAAATTGTGAGAT
>JABSSF010000101.1 GCA_013214485.1 Rickettsiaceae bacterium
GGAAATGTTTAACCATACAAAATCCTTGTTGTGGAAAAAAATTGCAATTCTTGGTTGTGACTTTTAAATTGCCCTGAATATAAATACTCATCTAGCTCCTGCTTTTTCAAGTAATTGTCTAAGCATCGGGTTTCTTTTTTTTCTTGCAATAAATAATGGACTTTGATGCTTATTATTTTTTGCATTTAAATTTATACCTTTCATTAAAAGTAATTTTGCGGCTGAATAATTTCCAGTATAGGCTGCCATATGTAATAAATTATTATTATTATCATCTTTTAGTTGTAATATATTATAATTATCTAGCATATTTATTAATGTTGGTAAGTCGTTTCTTTTAATAGCCTTAAAAGCTTGATCTAAGCCATAATACTTATCTTGAATGGTTTGGGAAAATTTTTCTGGATTGAAGTTTTCATCATAATTATTGATAAATTCATCAACTATAGCAATCTCTCTTGCAGCTCTAACAGTACTATAGTTTTTACGAAATAATTGAACATAAGTTCTTATATCCATTTGCTCTATAGCAGCCTTTTCTGTCAATTTACCAAGAACAACATCGTCATTTGGTAATACTAATACTTTAGCCTCATTATTAACAAATTTGTGTTGCTTTTTTTCTAAAGTAGTATGTTCATGTCCTTGGATATTGGTAACATATTTTTTGGGTAATTGTTCTACTTTTTTTTCTTCTTTCTCAGATATTTTTGGTAAATCTTCTCTACTACTTGCAATGTTTTTTTCTAATTGTTGTTTGAACTTGTCAATTTTAGGTTTATCTTCTACACTTGCTTCTTGAGGCATAGTTTTTTCTGGTAATATGGCTTCGTCTTTTTCTTCTTTTTTGCCAGCAATTTCCTTTTCTGCTACTTTGGGATCACTTGGTATTTGAGGATCGGCTTCTTGAGCCATTTCTTTTTTATCATCCTGTTTTGGAGTAATAGGAGATAAATTTATCTCTGGACTAACTTCTTCTTTAGTAATTTTATCATCTTTTTTTGTAGCTTGCTCAGTTGTTTTTTTACTTAAACCATCAGCATCAGCATCAGGGTCAATATCTTTGGCTGTAAATAATTCTTTTATATTATCATCAATCTCAATAGGTTGATTATTACTATCTTGATGTACTGGTAATTTTGAATCACCAAAATCAATAAAACTCTTTTCCTCTTTACTACTATCTTTTTTATTGTCAGTAGTTTCAACTGGTAGCTGTTGTTCAGATGATGGTTTTTTGCTTGGTTGATCTGTTTGAGTAAATTCAGTAGTTTTATTCTCTATATCTATAGATTCTTCAGTGTTCTTGGTAATTTGCTTATTAGCTTTACCTTTAGTATCAAGAGTTACTTCTTTAGGAACAATATCTTGATCAGTAAATAATTCCTTTATATCCTCATCAGTATTAACTGATTCATCACTCTCTATCTGTTGTTCTTTAGCTGAAGGTAATTCCTTATTGCCTAAATCAATAAAATTATCATTATTTTCACTAGTTGTAATGTTTTTATCTTCCAGCGCCGAATTGTTTTCTTCAGTAATATTAGCTTGATCTGATTCTTGCTTGCTTGTAGTAACTTCTTCTTTTTCAATGGCTTCTTTAGCTTTTTCTTCTTCACCGAAACCCAAAAATCCTTTTATCTTTTGCCATAATGATTTCTCGCCCTTGTCTTCTGGACTATCGTGAACAATATTTGATTCTAGAGGTAATGAAGGAAGGTTATCTGCATAAGAATAGCAACAACTAAACAACGTTATTATTAGTAAAGTTAATATTCCTTTTTTCATGGCAAAAAACTTAAATATTTTATATTATTTCAACATAAAAAAAAGAAAAACACACTAATAAAAAGAAATTTAAAGTTATTTTTTTTTCATTAGTTGTCTGATTTCTTCACTAACAACTTTTTCTACTAATCTAGGAAGATTGTTATTCAGCCATTCCTTTAACATTGGACGCATTAATTCATTTATAATATTATCTAAAGCTTCTGGCGAATTTGTAACATTTGAATGAGTAATTTGGGGATCAATTCTTCCTAACTGATCTGTAAATTTTTCTATAGTTGAAATATATGATCTTTTTGTATTTGAAGAAATAAGGGTATCGTTTTCATCGTCAGATGAAAATATATCTGTTAATTCCAGTACAGAGTTATCATTTTTTGCCGCTGGTTGTCCTGTTTTAGCATTAGTATTTTCTTCTTTTTTTATTGTTTGTGGTTTTGGAGGCTTGTCTTCTATTATACCACGGATAGAAGCAAGTATGTCCTGAAGAGATGTTTCTTCTTCTTTAGGGGGTGTATTTTTTTTGTTTTGTGTTGTAGATTGCTTTTCTTTTAACACTTTAAAAACCTATAACTTTAATTTTTGTTTTCTTAAATTCTCTTTCAGGCTCAAAATATTCTACCTGTAATTTTAAACTTTTTGCAGTAAGTTGGCCTATTAATGATTTCATATTGTAAGCTTCTAAGATCAAGGCTTTTTCCGCTTCTATTTTTCTTTCTCTTGCTTTATTTAAACGATCTTCAGTATTTAATACATCAACAATTGTTTTTGAGCCTAATTTCTCTTCTTGTACCATTCCTTCATAAGCTACTTCCTGGGCAGTAACTGCTTCAGATGCAGCAACTATACTTTCTTTAGCTGCCCTAAATCTTTCCCAGCTAGCCTTACAATTTGCTTTTACTTCTTTTATTTTATCTGCTTGTTCAGCAGCAGCTTTCCTAGTATTATATTTTGCTCTTCTAATTGCGGAATATTCTGCGCCACCTTGTGCTAAAATAGGAATAGTTACCGAAACCAAACCAGTAACACTTTCACTGTTAATTCTTGAGGATCTAATAGTTTGGGGATTGTAATAGTCCCGCTTATTTTGTAGTTGTAGTTCTACTTTTGGTAATAATTGAGCTTTTGAAGCGTATTCATTAGATTTTGTAGCTTTTGTTTGATTGCGAACTAACTGAACAATCGGATTTGCACCCATAGCTTTATTAGTAAGTTCTTCTATAGATTGTGGTATACCTTGTGGTAAATCAGGCATTTTTAAATCAATTGCTTCGATACCAAAAATCTTTTTAAAATTTGCTTTTGTCGCCTGATAGTTTGCAAAGGCAGTTGATACATTAGCTTTAGCTGTTGCATGACCTGATTTAGCACTTGCTAAATCAGTATCAGTTGATTCACCTAATTTAACTCTTTCTTGTGTTGCTTCTAATTGAGTTAGATTTGATTTTTCACTCATTTGGGCGATTTTATATTTTTCTTTAGCTTCAACACAATCTAAATAAGCTTGAATTTCTTTTAGCATTGTATCTTGCTCAGCAGCATAATATCTACCCCTTGCAGCCCTGAATTGATGTTGTGCAGCCTTAAGCTTAGCAACACTTCCTCCTCCAGAAAATATCGATTGTGTTACAGTAATATTTTTTTCAAAATTATTATCATCTACAGTGATGTTATCAGTAGTGCTAATTCCATCATTTTTTCTTTTGTTTTTAGTATCACGTGATATGGTATTTGCTGAAATTTTTGGCATAAACTCAGATAAAGCTGCTGGAAATGCTTCTATTTCACTTAAATAATCTGATCTTATTATTTTTAATTGATCATTGTGATTATAGCCACTAGTTAAAGCTTCATCTAAAGTTAATGCTGCATTCGCATTAAATGGAGACAACAATAAATTCGATATTATTAGACTGGATAAAAATATTTTATAAAATTTACGCATATATTTATATTATTTAACCTTAATAGGGTAATACTATTATAACTATTGCTTAGAGTATAGTTAAATCTTAAAAACTATATAAGCAATATTATAATTGTGTTAAACCAAGCACTTAAAATAACAAATGTGAAAATGATTAGCAATAAAATCTTATGTTTATTATTAATTTGGGTCTATAATACGTTAGAGGATATGCCCAATTGAATGCAAACTCTGTTTTTTTAAGGACAAATAATTGAGACAGGGTCAAGTTAAAAAAAACTTATATATTCAGTGATCTGGGAGATTTTTTAAAGAAGATAATGGGTTAATTTTCGAACTTAAAAATCTGGTTTTTTCATTCAATTGAGCATATTATCCACTACCAGAAATAAGTTTCAAAAAAGGTATAATAAGATTAAATAAACATAATTTAGGTAAGGCAAAATAATGAGTAAGGAAACATCTGCACAGTTAACAGAGATATCTAGGGAATTTAATAATAATTTTCAGGATGGGGCAGCTAATGATTTGATGTTTTGGGTAGAAAGATTTAATATGCAAACAGAACAATTAGCTAATGCTAAGCAGGTAGTACCTAATAAAATTTTTCAAAATAAGTTGGTTTTAGGGACTAAAAAAGCATTAAGTACAGTTAAAAATGAGTTTTCTAATTCTAAAAAGGGACAAGAAATTAGCTTAATTGCTTTAAAAGCTACTTCGCAAATATTAGAATCAATTTTAGATTTTGAGAAAGAAATGGATAAAGCATTTCCAGGAGGATCAGATATATTTGTAAATTTTGCTGGATATGCAATTACGGGCTTACTAACTTATGTTGCTCCTATGACTACTTCAGTTTTAAAGCTTACAGGAACACTTGATAAATTAACCGACGAATTCAAAAAGGATAATTTAGACAAGAATATCAAGTCAATTAAGGCTAAAATAGCAAAATTAGAAGGCAATGAATTATTGGCATCTCAGTATGAAGAAGCTAAGGCTCAAGCAGAAATACAAAAAGCAACTAAGCAGCCTGTAAGTGTTATTCAACAATTAGGCTTTGAAAATGTAAAAGATTTGCAAAAATTTACTAAAGAACCCAAAGAAGTAATTAGGGTTGTAAGTGTTGCAGCTAGTTATGCTAAAAAAACATTCAAAAAAACTAGAGAAGAAATAGCAGCAAATATTGATTTAGTAAAAAAAGAAATTAAAACAGAATTAGCTGAAATAGAAAATGAAAATAACGCATTAGATAAGCCATTAAGTACAGTAAATAAAGAGTTGGACAATATAATGCTAGAAGCAAATGAATTATTAAATGACAGTTTATCTAAGAACTTTTTTGATAGGGTACAAGATCAGCAACAAATAGCAGAGGATATTTTAAAGAAGGTAAATAATGCTATTGATAAAAGCTTTTCTCAGCATGAACTAAATAAAAATACTATTGATAAAATTAAGAATAACGTTAAAAAAATAGTTAACGAGAAAATTAGTGGCGATGTAGAAAAATTAGTATCTTCTCTTAAAAATAATTATGATAATGTTAAAAAAGAAAGTAAAGTAAAAAGATTTATTAAAAAATATTTACCAATTTCACAAGCTTTTAAAGTAAAAATTAATAGAATAATCCAATCCAAAGGTACACAACAAATTTCAATATAAAGTTGTATTAGAGGTGTAAATTTGGTACTTTAAACCTTGTGGCTTAAGTTTTAGATTTTCTTAACCAGGTGGATGGTTTCTAGGTAATTTATATAGAATGACTAAAATAATAAGGATAAAATTATGCAATATATACTATTAATTGATGATGAGCAGAGTATATTAAATTCTACAAAATTGATTTTAAATTTTCGTGGGTTTAAAGTTGTTTCGCATGACAATGCTTCTGATGGAATTAATGATATTAAGAGTAATCCAGAAAAAATATCGCATGTAATTTTAGATATAATGCTTCCAGATATGAGTGGTTCTGAGGTATTACAAGAAGTTGAAGATATAATTAAAGAATATAATATTCCAGTAATAGTGCATTCAGGAATGCGGGCTGAGGATATTTTTCCTAAATTGGTTAATCTTGGGGCAAAACATTATTTAATAAAACCATATAAAATTGATGATTTGTTAGTATTGCTTTAAATTTTGTTTATAAACATTGCATTAATTATTTCGTAGTGATAACATATTTAATATGTTAGTAAATATTATTAATATATAAATGGTTGATTTAGATCCAGAATTATTATCAAGACTGCAATTTGCTTTTACAGTAAGTTTTCACATAATTTTTCCAGCATTTACTATAGGGCTAGCCAGCTGGTTAGTAGTTTTAGAGGCTTTGTGGCTGAAAACTAAACACCCTATATATATGGAAATATATAAATTTTGGTTGAAAATTTTTGCCGTTACTTTTGGTATGGGAGTAGTATCAGGGGTAGTAATGTCTTACCAATTTGGTACGAATTGGTCACTATTTGCCCATAAGGTTGGTAACGTAATTG
>JABSSF010000102.1 GCA_013214485.1 Rickettsiaceae bacterium
AGCTTCTATATTATTCCTTAGACTTATATTTTTTTATTTTTTCTACTTGATTTTATCATAGCGTCCATATATGACGGTTTGGATCCATCGTGAACGGACACTGGGGGTGTTGTAAGACTATCTTTTTTGATCGTTTCTGCGTCATATACTCAAAGCTAATGAAAATTTATATTTTTATTTGTCACTTTGAGTATTTTCTTTTTTTCCAAATCTACTTAAAAAAGATTTTTTCACTGGTGGAGTGAACCAAAAAACTGTCCTTCTATCAGTAAATAGATACATATCATTATTAAAATCAATATTGTAACCAATAACACCCTTATTAATTTTTATGATTTCTGCATCTTCTGGTAAATCACCATTAATATCTGTAGTAAATTTATATAGTTCTCCATTAGAACCAATGACATTTAACGACCAGCTATCACTATTCTTAGTAATATACGGCACTTGGAACAAAACAGGCTTAGGACGTTTTTTCTTACGTTCCTTAGGAGTAATTAAATTGCCAATCCAACTTACCTTGCCGTCTATAATGCTAATTGCTGCCGTTTGCCGTGCATTATTTGTAATAAATAAATTACCTTCATGTAGTAACATTGTTTGAACATCGGCTACTTCTTTTTTCCACAATGGCATACCATTATCCAAGCTAAGCCTAACTAGTTTATCATTGCTTGTAGCAAAATAAACGCTATTACCTGAGATTATTGCTGGGGTTACTATAACTGAAGGATCATAATTAGGTAGTCCAACATCACTAATTGTAGATAGCATATAGCTCCATTTTGCCTGCCCAGTTATAGCATTAATGTAGAATACCTCTCCAGAGCTATAACTTGCTATTATAAAACCATTATAAACAACAGGGTGAGCATGAGCTTTTGATGATACAGTTTCAATGTTACCGTAATGTCTCCAGGCTATTTTAAAATTTTCGGTATTATAGGCAAATAATTGGTTGCTTACAGTTTGTACTAATATTAAGTTTTTAGTTACCGATACAGGTTTTAATCTTAATATGTCAGGAAATTCTTTACGAATTATTTCATATCCTGTACTAGCATCTAGAATCACTAAATATCTTGTGCCAAATGTTACATAAAGTTTACCATTATTATATAACATTCCTCCGCCATAAAAACTTTTTTCTTTAATAGTACGAGCAATGTCACTGCTCCATAATTTTTTTCTTTCTTTAGTAGAAAATGCAGTTACTAAACCTTTCTTATCAATATTATACACTACCCCATTAGCCATAATGGGAGGGGAAATAATTTTATTTCTTGAGTTTACATAAGAAGTTTTTCTTTTACCAATAAAAGGGTCTTCTTTGGCGGAAGTAATTATTGGCTTTTTTGTAGTTTCTATAGTTAATTTATCAGTAAGATCAATAAGATTTTTTATTTTAGAAGTTCCAATATAATCACAAGAGGATAAAAATATTATTGGTAACAATATTAGTAGTATATTTTTTTTCATAAATTTTCTAGTTATTAATCATTATCTTGGATATATACCCAAGACAAATGAAAAATCAGATTTTTAAGCTTGAAAATTAAACCATTATCTTCATTAAAAAACACTTACGTATCGTACAATATGCAAGAGTTTTTAAATTTGATACTGCTTCAATTTACTGTCTTAAAAAAACAGGTTTTTCATTTGTCTTGGGTATATTATAATAACTAATAATATTAAATCAACTGCTTTAGGTATATTTAATATTATCGATTGACTATTTCATGATATATATCTGCTATTTGTTTCGCATGTAATTTTTCATCATAGTGTTTTTCTACAATTTTGCGTCCATCCATACCTCGTTTAATACGCTCCAAAGGATTATCTATTAGTTGCTCTATTGCAAGTTTCAAGGCATTTACATCTCTTTTAGGCACGCTAATCCCGACTTCTGGAGCAAAAGTTACATCAGGTAATGCTGTGTCTTGAAATACTATAAGTGGTTTACCGCATGCCATGGCTTCAACAGCCATTAACCCAAATGCTTCATTAACTGATGGCATTAAAAACATATCAGCAGCTAGATAAGCATTTCTTAAGTCATACTCATTGTCGACCCAACCTAAATCAATTACTTTGAAACGATTTTCTAAAATATTTTTTAATGGTTTACGGCCAATAGTAAGAATACATATAGGTTTACTAGTTTTAATTTTTTTTAATGCTTCAATTATATACTCAATACCTTTATGTTCATTGTCATCTGAACGGAAGCAAATAGTTACCATATCGTTAGTTATATTATATTTTTCCCGTATATCTGAGTTATTGTTATTATTAAAAAATTTTATGTCAATACCGAATGGTACATGATGAGTTTTTACAGTATCATCAAACATTGGGGATTGAGATATCATGTTCCTCATCCACGAAGACGCAACTATAAGATCAAATTTGGATTTCTTGTATGCTTTCTGTTTATATTTAAATAACCATTTTGTAGTATCCATAATTAATGGAATCTGTCTTTTTAGATCAGGGCAACTACCGCAGCCGATTTTCCATCTTTGACATTTATCAGGATGAATACAATGTCCAGTCATTACCCAAGGGTCGTGAATAGTCCAAACTGTAGGCTTTAGGTGAGTCAATTTTGGTAGATCTCCGAAACTAATAAAGCCATTATGAATAATATGTAAATGGATTAAATCAGCTGCCTTAAATTCTGGCAATTGAATGATTTTTTTAACATTAGGTAATATTACTGATTGTAAAGATAAGTAATGTTCAACTTTCATCAAGAAAGCATTAGTTTTTTTTACTGATAATGGTAATGTTAATATATCTGAGTTGTCAGTATCTTTATACCAAACAAAGTGCTTTGAATAAATGTTATATTTTTCAAGTAACGGAGCTATTGCTAAACCGTTAAAGCGTTTTCCAGGAGTTTCATAAGCATTGATTTGTAATACATTCATTTGATTAAAATTTTATCCCTTAGAATAAACTGCTCGTATTATACACTCAAAATAAATGAAAATTTAGATTTTTTAAGTTTAAAAATTAGAGCAATTACTTTCAACAAAAAACCTTTCCATACACTGAATATGCTAAGTTTTTTTGCTTTGATACTAGTCTAATTATTTTTTCTTTAAACACCCAACTTTTTATTCGCTTCAAGTATATCCCGTTTTGTGAATTTTGTCAAAAAACTATACGTTTCTCTGGTTATAAAGATTAATTATTATAAATATTTTTTTTATTTTCTTGGAAAAATAGTTAAAATATGGTAATATATGACCAAAGTGTTAATATAAATTAACTTTTATAGAGGGGGCATTTTGAAAATTAATAGATACTGTTATATAAATTTCAGTTTGATTTTATTATTTTTAACTATTCTTTTAATTCCAATAAATAGTATGCCAGAAAATGTTATCGAATGAGACAAGCTGGAGACATATTAGAAATAATAAATCCATTAGTTGCAGCTTATTTCGCTAATAAAGAAAAAGGGCTAGGGCATTTTGCTATAGTTCATGGTCAAACTATTGGTATAATGGGGGCTACAAAATTTTATTTTCATAATAAGAAAGGTAAAATAGGTCGTAGACCTAATAGAAATTCGAACAAACGTGAACGTTATGATAGGTTTCCTTCAGGTCATACTTCATCAGCTTGGTCGGCTGCTGCTTATAGCCGTATTTTCCTTGAAGAGAATAAATATGTCGCAATACCGTTATATGCTACGGCAGCTCTTACGGGTTTTAGTCGAGTAAAGAGTAAGCAACATACTCGCAATCAGGTTTTGGCAGCTATAGTTCTTGCAGAAGGAATGAATTTTATTAATAGTAAAATGCAATGGTCTAATGAGTATAAATATTCTTATGTTAGATTAGATGGTGATGGTAGATTTATACTTGGTTTTAACTTTAGATTTTAAAGCAATCATCAAAAAACTTGATTTTTTATAGGCTTCATTATAAATTTTAAGTTTAACTTGAAAAATATTATGAATAAAAAATTTATTTCAAAAAGACAGAAACAGAAAAATTATGTATTGATGATAATAATTGTTGCTGCAATTATATTAATTTATTCTGTTACTATAGTGAAACTTTCAAATTAGTAAGAAGCGAAATATATTGAGACTTTCATATATTTGATATAAGATATATTACAAATTAATTTTTGAAAAATTGTATAATGCGATTATCGTGGAAAGTATTAATTGTTGTTTTAATATTATTAGGTGGATTTTTTATTTATAAGAACTATAATAAAAACCTTATTAATAAAAAAGATAAGAAAGAAACAGTAACATTAAATTTAATTTTAAAAGATCATAGATTTATTCCAGATACAATAGTAGCTCCAGAGAATACACCAATTCGTATTAAAGTTCATAATCAGGATTCTACTGTAGAAGAATTTGAAAGTCATGATCTAAAAAGAGAAAAGATAGTTACCCCAGGGGCAACTATAACTGTGAGATTAGCTGGTTTAAGGCCAGGAGAATATAAGTTTTTTGGTGAGTTTCATGAAGATACAGCTTTAGGAAAGCTTATTGTAAAAACTGAAGCTGAATATGAATCTTCTCTTGAATAAGGGTAAGAAACGATTCAAGATAAAGTTATTGTAAAAATTTAAAGGAAAATAATTAATGTTTAAAATAGCAGTTATAATATTTCGCGAATGTTTAGAAATTTCATTATTAATGGGTATTATTATAGCAGTAACAAAACCTATTAAGGATTCTATAAAATACATCATAATGGGAGCAATGACAGGTTTAGTGCTTGCTTCATTATTTGCATTCTTTACTAGGGCATTAACTGTAACATTTGGTGGGCTTGGTGATGAGTTGTTTAATTCGGGTATTATTTTGCTTACAACGTTTATTATTAGTTGGACAGTGATTTGGATGCAAGGCTATAACAGAAAAATTAAGAAAAATATTACAGAATTATCTGATAGAATCACTAGCGGGACTGTTAGTAAATTTATGCTAGTATTTGTAGTAGCAACAGTATTACTTCGTGAAGGAGCTGAAATGCTATTATTTATATATAGTATTTCATCAGCTGAAAATATTGCTGTTGATGATTACATTACAGGTCTTGGTATTGGTGCTTTGTTAGGATTTATAGTAGGAATTATTATTTATCTAGGCTTAATTAAATTTGCTGGAAAATATATTTTTAAAATATCAACAATTTTATTGATATTAATTGCTGCGGGTTTAGCATCTGAAGCTGCTGGTATCATGACTTCCTCAGGGATAATAGAGGTGTTTTCTGAACAATTATGGGATAGTTCCTGGTTGATAGAGGATAGAAGCACTATTGGAAAATTATTAAATATAATTATTGGGTATGATTCTAGACCAAATGTAATGCAAATGATTTTTTATCTTGGAACTATTGCGTTTAATGTAATTACACTTAATATTCGTACATATATTATCAAGCACAATGAGATTTAAGAAATAAAAATAAAGTAAGTAAGATAAAATGATTAAATTTCTTGTAGAGATAGGGCCATTGATAGCTTTTTTTATTGGCTATAAAATTGGTGGCATTTTAAATGCAACGTTATATATGCTTATTGCTTCAGTCATTGGGTTAATATTATCATATATAAAAGAAAGAACTATTAATAAGGTAACCCTTGTATCTTCAGCTT
>JABSSF010000103.1 GCA_013214485.1 Rickettsiaceae bacterium
TAGCTCAAATTTGTTAGAATCTTTACGAGTTATAGTGCTATCTTGGCCATTTGTGCCAGTTTCTCTATAGCCGCTATCATTGATTCTATCATAGCTAATTCCTGCTAAAGGTACGATTCTAAAGTCTTGTAGATCATATTTATAACCAACTAATGCTTCAAAACCATATGTTGCTACATCATAGCTTGATTTTGCAATTTCATCGCCTAATGTAGTTGGATTAACACGCTTCTCTCTATTTTTCACTCTACTTGAACTGAATGAAGCATTGCCTTGTAGAACCCACTCATTAGTTAAATCTAAGCTGTTATAGATGCTAACTAGTAAAGTATCTATATCACTCTTATTACCAGTTTGGAAATTTTTCATTTTCACATCACTTGTAAGATAACCAAATGCAAGACCTACAGTCATATCATCATTTAGCTGTGTATCACCACCAAGTACGAAACCATAAGAAGTATTTTCAAATCCAGATCTGTTGTTTTTCTTCTTCTGAGTAGCGTTACTATATAATGGAGCAATCCAGACACCGTTTCTAGTATGATCATCACCAGCACTAATACCTGACTCATTCTCAATAGAAGTTAAGCTAGTGCTATTCCCTGTATTTCTTGTTCCAACAGTTGCATTAAAGGTCGCTGCTGCATTATTTATAGTTGAGTGTGCTGAACTTATTACATTTCCAGTAAATTCAGTTGACGGTGCTGGATCACCTAAAGCACCTTCAGCAAATTGAGCGAATCTTTCTGCATCATTTTTAAACTTGGGATTACGATTTGCCGCATTACCTAGTGGAGTTCCAGCAAACACATTTATATTGTCAAAAGCAGTTCTAGATATTACAGTACCTACAAATGGTGATGCTAGTCTTTTTGCTCCTCCAGTAAAGTCATTATTAATAATTATAGTATTAGATTTATTATTATATGAACCAGTACTAAAGTTATCCTTAATTACTACATTTATTTTTATATTATCTGGAATAGGAGTGAGAGTACCTTCAGATGTAATAAGTGGATAATTTCTTGATGAATCAGCTGCAATACTAGTAGTATTATCAACAGTTATTGTACCTGATGTAACATTACTCAGATCTAATGTATGAGAAGTACCAGTAGCTTTTATATTACCACTTGTTGAGTCATTATTTGCTACTTCAACAGTAATATTCATCTGTCCACTCATTTTAGAAGTTGTAGTCCCACCTCCAGGCGTTTGTGCTAAGGTTAGAGTTTTATTTCCTAAATCAATGCTAGATTTATCTTCAAATATAGTAGCACCAGTTGATGTTACATTATTATTTAATACTATAGCAGCACCTGATTTAATAGTTAATGTATTAGCATAGAAATTATTGTTCCAGATATAAGCGCCGCTTTCTTGTTTGTTAAAGTCAATGGCGTTTAATCTATTTGTAACTTCACCAACATCTACATTTAATGCAGTTCCTGCTTTACTAGTAAATATTACTTTACCCTTACCAGGTGTCAAACCTTTAATATTTGTATTTAATTGAGATAATTCTAGAGTTAGTTCACCACCAACCCCTACTGTGGCTGCATTTACAGTATTTAAACCTGTTCGTATAGTAGTTTTACTATTAGCACCTATTGCTAAATCCTTAGTCCAAACTCCACCTTTAATATCAACACCTACACCTGCTTTAACATCCACCATTTTAAACAGTTTTCCTGTAGCACCAATATTTGATAATGTTAAAATGGTATTAGCGACAGGAGTTGTAATGTTAACTGTATTTTTATCGTTATCACTTGTAGTAATACCAGAATTAATCTTAGCTTGAGTTTGAAGAGTTAAGGTTTTATCGCCTTTTATTTCAATAGATTTAAATGGATTCTGAGTAGTACCTATTACTGCACCATTTCCAAAAGTTTGATCTCCTAATAAACGAAGAGTATGCTCATTATTTCCTTTAGTGGTTATTGTCTTATCTTGACGAAGTTCTTTGGCAAATTCTACAGTAGCAGCGCCAGTTGCTGTTATTGCTAATGAATCATAATATAAACCCTTTTCAAACTTAATATTATCGCTATTAACTTCTATAGCCTTAATATTACTAATATTATTACCTGTATTATCAGCACCTACTACAGCATCAATAACAACTTGACTTGAGGTATCACTATTGCTAAAGATGACTTTTTGATTCGCTAGGCCAACACCTGTTGATTGTATTGCAATGGCGTTTATATTACCATTAACTGTAGTTGGTCTAACTGACCCTTCAAAACTTAGCGTACCATTAGCAACGGTAATTCCTGCATTAACATAAACATCTTGTTTCAATGTTCCAGTACCAGAAGAAAGTGTAATGGTATCAATACTAGCAGCTGCTTTACCAATTTGTGCATTGATTTCTGAAGTGCCACCGTTACCACCACTATTTATATGAATTGCACCTAAAGCTACACCGTTAATCTCATTAGCAGTAATATTTATACCTTTTTCTAATTTAAGCTCGTGTGCACCTACATTAATGACATTTAAGCGAACATCGTTATTACCATCTTTACGAGCAAGATTTGTGCCTTCTAGGAAAGTTGCATCATCTGCTAACGTTATATTTGTTTTTCCATCAGTATGAACAATTTCACCAATTTTATATTCTCCACTTGCCTTATCTAATGTAATTGTTGGATCATCACTGCCACCAACTGTAATTTGGTTAACAAAAGCGTCTCCTTTAAACTCTAGATTTGCAGATGCTGTACCACTACTACCTTTTAGATCAATTTCTCCAAAGCTATCAGTTCCACTCTTTAGATCATCCTTAACTATCAATGTATTAGCAGAACTAATACCATCTGCTGAAAGTTTCCCTGAATTTTTAAAGCCTTTGATAGCAGAAATTTCTATATCACCAGTCTTGTTAGTAAATGCTATAGTTGCATCCTTGAGGTTAAAGTCTATTCCATTCGTAGTATTAATTTTTGTACCACCAAATTTTAATTCGCCATTAGCTGCAAATTGTACTGTATCTATAGCATTCCCAGCTGCTCCTGTATTAGTAGCACCAATATTTTTTTGAACCTGGACATTAGTTCCTGAAATTAATACAGTACCTTTACTTGCAGTTCCTGTTGTAATGTAAGCATCAAGTATTGTATCTGCTTTTAGATGTAACTCATTGCTGAGTGCAGTATTACCATCATTTAACATTACTTCAGTTGCAGTTATACTACCTTTTTCAAAATTTACAGTTGCTGCTCCTGCAACAGCAGCTGTATCGCTGACAATTTCGATCTTACCCAAATTGGTAGTTTTAGTGAGATTAAAATTTACTGTTTTAGTCTCTACCTTTAAATTTCCATTTTTTATATTTGCTACGTATAAATTAGTTGTAGTATTATCTATAGCTTTACCTAAAGTAAGAGTTTTAGTTGATAAATCAATCTCTTTTAGATATTTATCTGATGCACCAATATTTATAGTTGTTTTTTTGTTATTAGTTGGATTACCACCAGTTATAATAGCATCCTTACCATTTAAATCAATTGCACCAACCTGACTAGTATCGCTTGAACCAGAAGCTAAAATATCATTTGCAGAAATTGTAGTAGCATTTACTCCACCTAATTTTAATGTAGTGTCTCCAACAAAATCAATTCTTTCTACATTTAAATCAACATCAGTATGGGTTACTGTTTTCCCATTTCCGCTTAATGTAAGAGCACCTACACGACCATCTCCATTATTTGAACCTATTTTTTTAATAATACTTGCTCCCTGAGTATTAATTACACCACTATTAACACCGCCATCTGGAATAATTGCTCCTGCAGCAGTAGTTATATTTTTACCATCTATGATATCTAATATACCAGTCGTATTAAGTTTTATATTTTCAACCTCTTTAATCTCTGTATTTACAATAAGCTTACGCCCAGCATTAACTTTTAAAAAGTGTAGATTGTTAACACCACCATTTTTTTGAAAATGGTTACTTACCTTAGCAACTGGAGTATCAATCTCCACAATTCCCTGCCCAACATTAGCAGCAGCGGGAGTTGCATGTGTAAATTGTACATCAATTAGCTGTGGATTTGCATCACTACTAGAGCCATTTTTAAAACGCAGAACAAAGGCATTATCAGCTGTGTTCGTGACCATGGTCCCAGTATAATTACCATTAACCTCAACTACTGTATCTGTGCCACCACCAGCGCCAAAAACAATATCTGATTCAATATTTGCATTTAGAGTGTTAGTTGTAGCTGCAATAATAGGTACAGTTATTTTCTTTAAAACTACATCTGATAAAGTAGCACCTGTACTATTAATAAGTATTCCGCCATTAGCTTTTGTAAAGAGAACACTACCGCTTGTATTTAGGATTGTTTTCCCTTTATTTACACCTCCTGTTCCTATTTCTAATATTCCTCCAGTGATTTTTGCCTCTTTATCTGTTGTAAAAGTAATTGTATTAGCTTTAACTCCAGTACCAAGATTAAATTGAGCACCACCTGCAGCGCTACTTAAGGTTAGAGTATCAACATTGATATTATTCTTTGCTGCAGCAACATTATCAACAGAACCCCGTGCTCCTATAACTAAAGTACCAGTACCAGTACCCACATTACCAGTGACATTTGAGACATTAGCTGCACCAATCGTTAATGTCTTACCAGCTTGAATGTTAAAACTTGTTGCTGTTGGGGTAGCATTATTAAATGTAACATTAGCGTTAATGTCTACTAAAGCAAGTGCTTGATTAGCTCCTATTTTTTGGTCAGGAGAAAAGGTCATATTAGCATTAACTTGTAAAGTACCGTTGGCACCACCACCAGGACCATCGACGTCAAAATCGCCTGCAAAAGCACCTCCAACATTAAATTGCAAAGTCTTTCCTGCATTTATATTGAATACGAATTTGTTAAAATTTGTAGCTGTGAAATTGTCAATGTTAATGTTGTTACTAATAGTAAATGTTCTATTGCCATTATTACCACCAGCATTACCATCTAAGGTAATATTAGCAATGCGTCCGCTAAAATTTCCTAATGTAATTGCTGAAGCACCACCTATAGCATTAGCTTGAGTTAACGTTAAGGCCTGACCATCCTTGAAGTCTAGTGGTACAATAGCATCTAGCCCAGCACCAGTTCCAAGAGTTATATTTTGAGCAGTCTGTGTACGTACTACTGCCGCTCCCATTGCATTAGTAGAGCTACCGATTAGCGCAAGCGCAGAAGAACCTAGTAAAAGTTTTTTTAGAATATTTGATTTTTTCATAAAAATTTCCTTTATTTTTTAGTTAAATTATCAATATAAATGTTTAAGCATATTTTGCGAAAAAACAGCTTTAAATAAAATCATGAAATTTACCATACACAAAGGTTAATGATAAATCAAGTGTAAATTTAAACCTGCTTAATTACAATAAAATACATTAAACAACATACACGTGATGATACACCTGTTACCTTAAGGGGGCAATAGTTGTAGCAAAGTTTTGTATAATTTTTTTACAAGTCAGACAAAATTGTCACAGATGATCGCCAAAAGTGTTATTGTGGTCACCAATGGTGAGGTGGTGATCCCGACTCCGTCATATATGGACGCTATGATAAAATCAAGTAGAAAAAATAAAAAAATATAAGTCTAAGGAATAATATAGAAGCT
>JABSSF010000104.1 GCA_013214485.1 Rickettsiaceae bacterium
TTGATTTAGAAGGAGCATGTGAAGGTTCTCTTGCTTGCGCTACATGTCATGTAGTTTTAGAAGATGAAATATACAACAATTTAGATGAACCTGAGGAAGCTGAAGAGGATATGCTTGACTTAGCATTTGGTCTAACTCATACTTCTAGATTAGGTTGTCAGATTATTTTAACTAAGGAGCTAGACGGCATGCGAGTTAAAATACCCTCGGCAACTAGAAACATAAATTTATAACTATAATCTAGTGATACGTAAGATTTTTTTAAGTCTAGCTTTTACTTTTATGTTGTTATGGTTTGTAGCAGCTCATATAACCAAAAACAAAGTTAGCGAATTATTTACAGATATCAATTCAGATAATATCACCATATCATACAAAGATATTAGGGTTTTAGGTTTTCCTTTTAATTTACAAGTTCAAATTACTGAGCCTAAAATCACCATTATTGATAATAACACTCATCGTGAAATCTCAGCAAATAAAGGAATGTTTACCTTTGCTTATAATTTAGAGTTTTCTGATTTAAACTTAGGCAAAGAATTAACTTATAAAGACATACATAATAATAAAACTACAACTTATTTAATAAACAGCGATCAAGATTATAAAATTTCCTTTAATTTCAAACAATTATTATTACCTTGGCAACAAGATAAAATTTTAAATTTAATAAGTGCAACAAGCTTTAATAACGACCTAATTCGTATAAAACAAGATAATGGTCAAATATTTGACCTTAAAAACATAATAGTTTTTGTAGATAAGCTCAAAACAAGCAATAATATTGATGATTTCCACATTAAAATAGCAGGAAAATACCAACAGTCTACTAACAAACATTTTACAGCTAATTTATCACTAGAACTAGATTATATTAGCAATAATACCCTAGAAATAACTGAAGAAGACACTGACTATAACCATAAAATAAAAATTTCTCAAGGAACTTTAACTTTTGATAAATCTTCTCTTGATCTTAAGGGAGTTTTAGAGTTTAATGAGGATAGTATACCTAAAGGGGAATTATTAGTATCGTTAATTAAATACCCTAAAGTTTTAGATAATTTAATACCGAAAAATTTTATTATACCTAAGTCTTATATGCGGCAACTAATTATCAAAGCTAGTGGTAATAAAATGATTAAAACTAACCAAACTGAAAATATTAGTTTTGTTGAAGATGTTAATTTTACTATTAAATTCTCTGATGAAGGCATTAAAATAGGTAAGTTAAATTTGTTACAAAATAAGGTAAAATAAATTAGGAAAATAATATGAAAACAATAGAAGAAATATTTGCTGATAGAACTTGTGCCAAATTTAAGGATAAGAAAATAGCTGATGCTACATTAAAAGAAATTTATGATTTAATGAAATTAGGACCAACTTCAGCAAATTCCTGCCCTTTACGATTAATTTTTGTTAGCAGCCAGCTAGAAAAAGAAAAATTATTAGCTTGTGCTATGGAAGGTAACATTGAAAAGATAAAATCTGCTCCAGTAACAGCTCTTTTTGCATATGATACAAAGTTTTTTGAGCAAATGGATTATTTAAATAAACCAGGAGCAAGCTTTAAAGAATATTTAGCTTCAAATAGCAAAGCAGCATTTGATACTGCTTATCGTAATTCTACCTTGCAAGCAGCTTATTTTATGATTATCGCCAGAAGTTTTGGTTTAGCTCTGGGTCCAATGTCAGGCTTTAATGCTGATAAATTAAATAAAACATTTTTTAGTAACACTAGCTACGAGATTAATTTCATTTGTAATTTAGGTTACCAGGATGGTGACAATCCTTATCCACGACTCCCAAGACTAGATTTTTCTGATGCTTGTCAGATTATATAGGTTGTTTTTTACTCCTAACATCTTAAATAAAATATTGTATTTATAGTTTCAATAGTTATAATGATCGTTTTATAAGTAAGAGCCGATGTTAAAATATCGTAAGGATATAGATGGGTTAAGAGCTATAGCGGTATTAGCTGTAGTATTATTTCATGCTTTCCCCAAAATAATTAAGGGCGGTTTTCTTGGTGTTGATATATTTTTTGTAATCTCTGGTTACTTAATTACTAGCATCATAATTAAAGATTTTAATAATAGTAGTTTTAATATCTACAGATTTTATTCTAGAAGAATTAAGAGGATTTTCCCAAGTTTAATCACTATAATTTCTATCTGTCTTATTTTTGGTTGGTATACACTAACAAATGACGAGCTTAGTCATCTAGCAAAACATATCAAAGCAAGTGTCTTATTTTATATCAATTTTGTTTTAGCTCATGAATCAGGTTATTTTGATATTTCTACTAATCTTAAACCGTTAATGCATTTATGGTCTCTTGCTATAGAAGAGCAATTTTACTTTTTCTGGCCGTTATTAATTTATTTTACTAGAAAAAAAATTGGTAATTTAATATCAGTTTTTAGCTTTATCATTTTAATATCTTTAATAATCAGCCTCAACCTTACTTATAAAAATTCAGTTATAGCTTTTTACTATCCTTTTGTCCGTATCGGTGAATTAGCTAGTGGTGGATTACTCGCTTATATTAAATTACAAAATTTTCAAGTAGCAAAGAAAATTACCAAATCTCTAAATAATATATGTTGCTTTATTTTATATAAGGATAAATCTTCACATACAAATACAGCATTAATAAATGCAATTTCAATTATTGGTTTTTTAATTAATATATTATGTATTATTTTTTTGAAAAATACTAAGCATTTCCCAGGTTGGTATGTAATAATACCAGTAATTAGCACTATCATGATTATATCTGCTGGAGAAAATAGTTATATAAATAAAAAAATATTATCTAATAAAGTGATGGTTTGGATAGGTTTAATAAGTTATCCATTATATTTATGGCATTGGCCGTTATTTGCCTTTGCCAATATATTAGAAGGAGAAGATTTAACAACAAATACCATTAGTGTAATATTGATTATTAGTATGTTTATGTCTTGGCTTACTTACATACTCATTGAAAAGCCAATTAGATATTCAAAAAGCACAAAAATTATCCCGTTAATATTACTCTCATTGATGAGCATTTTAGGAATTAGTGGATATTATATTGAAAAAAATATTGATAATATATCCAGATTAGCACTTGAAAAAAAAGTCTGTACTGAAAAAATTTGGCAAAATAGTCAATTAATTGCGTTTCAAATTGATTGTAGTTCTTTTAAAAGGATAGAGGAACAAAAATTACGAGATAATTTTTATTGTTTAAAAAATGAAGGCACTCCTAAAATCGCTGTTATGGGTGATAGTCATTTATTACCTTTCGCTTATGAATTTATGCTAAATGAAAAAATAAATACATTAGCAATTTCAACACCACTCAGATTGCCCTTCATTAACTATATAGCTTTCAATAAATTATTAGATACAAAACAACAAGAACTTTCACAAGAAATACCAACCGTAACGCATTCTTATATTACTCAAAAAACAAAAGATGTTGAATATGTAATTTTGG
Organism: Rickettsiaceae bacterium; assembly: GCA_013214485.1. Lineage (GTDB taxonomy): Bacteria > Pseudomonadota > Alphaproteobacteria > Rickettsiales > Rickettsiaceae > JABSSF01. The sequence goes on from JABSSF010000104.1 coordinate 3,494, forward strand.
CTAATATGGGTCCTTCATATTTTTCAGGAAAACGATTTGTTATAGATGACTCAGATAAAGATAATTTTCTTTTAGCAATAGAACCTAAAAAAGATATTAAAGAATTAATAAAAAATAATGACGAGGATTATTTAGCTGCAACAATAAATAATAGCAAAAAATATTATGTTGAAGGTTATGTTGAAATGATTAAGCTTTTAGCTAGTAATGGTAAAAAAGTAATATTTGTTATTGATGTACCAGAATTAGGTTTTGAACCAAAAACTTGTATAAATAGAGGAATTAACTTATCCACGAAACAGATACATAGCTGTAAAGTAGCTAGAGATTTAGTAGATGAAAGACAAAAGGAATATCGTCAATTAATTGCTGAAATTAAAAGACAAGCGCCATCATTACTTATTTATGATCCAATAAATGTATTCTGTGATGAAAATTATTGTCATGCTAAAAAAGGTAATAAAATATATTATGTTGATAACAATCATTTAAGTATTTTCGGCTCAGAATTATTAATAAAAGACTTTAAAGAATGGTTTGATAAAAATATTGCTCCTTTTGAATCTTTAAAAGATACATCTAAAACGAATGAAAATCTTGAAAACCTTTGACTTTCTCGATATTGATACATATAATTTCTCCATCTAAAATGACAATATTGAGGTAAGTCGTTGTTAAAATATCGTAAGGATATAGATGGGTTAAGAGCTATAGCAGTCCTAGCTGTAGTATTATTTCATGCTTTCCCTAAAGTAATTAAGGGCGGTTTTCTTGGCGTTGATATATTCTTTGTAATCTCTGGCTACTTAATTACTAGTATCATAATTAAAGATTTTAATAATGATACTTTTAGTATCTATAAATTTTATTCGAGAAGAATAAAAAGAATTTTTCCTAGTTTAATTACTGTAATTACTATATGTCTTATTTTTGGCTGGTATACATTGACAAATGATGAACTTAGTCATTTAGCAAAACATATCAAAACAAGCTCTTTATTTTATATCAATTTTATTTTAGCTCACGAATCAGGTTATTTTGATATTGCTACTAGTCTTAAACCATTAATGCATTTATGGTCACTTGCGATAGAAGAGCAATTTTATATTTTCTGGCCATTATTAATTTATTTTGCTAGAAAGAAAGGGTTTAATCTATTATCTATTTTTAGTATTATTTTTCTAGTATCACTAATTATTGGTATCAACAGTACTGCTAAAAATCCAACTATTGCATTTTTTTATCCTTTCTCCCGTATTTGCGAATTAACTGCTGGAGGGATGGTTGCTTTTATTAAATCACAAAATTTTCAAATAATTAGTAGAATCATCCAACCACTAAATAATTTGTGTAACCTTGTAGTATATAAGGATAAATCTTTACATACAAATACAACATTAATAAACACATTATCAACTATTGGGTTTTTGATTAATATATTAAGTATTATTATTTTAAAAAATACTAAACATTTCCCAGGGAAACATATATTACTTCCTGTAATTGGAACAATATTTATATTAATTGCTGGGGAAAAGAGTTATATAAATAAGAAAATATTATCGCACAAAGTTATGATTTGGATAGGCTTAATAAGCTATCCATTATATTTATGGCATTGGCCATTATTTGCTTTTGCAAATATATTAGAAGGAGAGGCTTTAACAACAAATATCATTATTGCAATATTGATTATTATTATATTTATGTCCTGGCTTACCTATTTATTGATTGAAAAGCCAATTAGATATTCAAAAAGTAAAAAATTGTTCCGTTAGCATTAATCTTATTGATGGCCATTTTAGGGGCTAGTGGATATTATATTGAAAAAAACGTAAGCGAAATACCAAGAGCAGCACATCAAAAGAGTTTTTATCCTGAAAGAACTGAATTTCACAAAGATGTAATAAAACATATGGTGGATTGTCATAATTTTCTACCTAAAGAAAATTATGACATTAATGAGAATTATTTTTGTTATAAGGAAGCCTGCAAAAATAACTTTAATATTTAATAGGTTTTATAATGTAATTCCACTCTCCTTTAAATGACTCATTTATAATGTTA
>JABSSF010000105.1 GCA_013214485.1 Rickettsiaceae bacterium
GAAATGTTTAACCATACAAAATCCTTGTTGTGGAAAAAAATTGCAATTCTTGGTTGTGACTTTTAAATTGCCCTGTAACAACCCTAGAGAAATAATACTTGAAAAATAACTAGGAGCTAAAATTAAATAAGGAATTAAAAACGATAATTGATCATAACTTAACTGCCAAAAATTAAATATTTTTTGTCGTTTATACAAGCTAACATGATTCTTAATAATTGGTTGTATCAATGGTTGAAAGTTATTAACATCAAATGATTCGCCGTCTTTAGCATGCACTAGTTTATATCGAAAAGCAGCTTCATATTTTTGGCTATCATATTCGAGTTGTACCAATGGTCTACCTATTATTCTTGAAACTATAAAACCAATTATCGTGTAAACTACTACTACATAAAATAATATTCCTTGAATACTTATACCTAGAAATAAAATATTTTGACTTATTTGAAATAAAAATGGAGTAAAGCATATAACTAAAACAATATTATTTACCATTTCTAAACATATTCTTTCAAAAATATCAGTAAAACGCATCAAATCTTCTTGTATACGCTTATCTACTCCTTCCAATTCACGATTTTTACTATTTAACCAATCTTTTAAAGCACAATTAGTCATCCAGAATCGCCACCTTAATGCATAACGTTGACACATATAACGAGATAAGGCAACTACAGATACAAATGTTAAAGCAAGAGCACAAAAAAATAGCATTTCTATTTTAAATTGTTCCCAGTTTTTTATCTCAATAGCATCAAAAAAACGACGATTCCATTGGGTAAATAAATATCCTAAATATACTTTCAACAAAGATAATATAATTAAAGCTACTCCCATAATACGAGCATATTTTTTGTCTTGACCAGCAAAAAATGGTCTTACTAAATAATATATATTTTTCATAGTCTATACCTTGCCTACACTATCTAAAATAGATTGATATTGCTCTTCAAATATTTGTGTAATTTGACTAAGATCTATATCTAAGATTTTTTCCAATAATTCAAATACACTTTGATAATATTTGCTTTCTTGACAAAAATCTATATAGCTAATTTCTGTTAAAATATTATCATTTATATTTTTATTTAATAATATATAAATGTTATTTCTAACTTGAGGTTTATTTACATTAGAAAAATTATTTATTAATTCTAAATTAACCTCAGAGTATTTAATCTTTTTTTCTATAAATACATTAGCCAACTCTAAATTTTTCTTTATTCTTTTTAATATAGCTTTTTCTTCATTATTCATATTAGAACAACCAGCAGTATAAAAGATTTTTTTATTCTTATTTTTGCGCCCTATTTCCTCTACAGATTTAAAAAACACAGATTCAATTAATAATAAATAGTAATAATGTCTAAAATTTTGTGAATAACCAGATTTTTCTACAAAATCAATAATACTTTCTTGAGAATTACCTCCTATTTTTGATATTACATGCTGTACATGAACATTCACTGTTTTTGGTGATATAAACAAAATATTAGCTATTTTCTTGGCTCCTCTTAAATTAAAGATACAAGACATTACATCTATTTCCCTAGGAGTAAAAGATGTATTATTTATTGTATTTAAGGATTTTTGATAAATTTTTTGCATTGTCTGATAATTTAGGTAATGGTTTACACTAGGGGTAAAATTTATCGCATTTAATTCCTGTATTTTATCATTAGTAAATTGATATATTTTTTCATTTAAATCTTCCAGCTCCTGCTCTAAAACATTAGTTTTTTGTTTAAATAATTCTATACTATCTTCTTTAGATTTGAAAAAAGTAATAAAAATTATTGTTGTAACTAAAGTAACATATAATAATACAAACTCTTTAGAACCTAAATTAACATTAAAACTATATTCATCAAAATAAATTTGATAACAAATAATACTTAAATACAGCCCTAAAGGAATAGTTATTAAATTTAAACGCCAACCAAGAAATATAATTGCTATTATTATATTAATTATAAATAATGATACTTGTAACAGGCTAAAATTGCTAAGAATAACAAATAATCCATTTAAAAATGATAACATATAAAATATTATAAGCACCCATAATATTGGAATTATTTCTTCTTTCATTTTCCGTTTCATACCTCCTGACCACGAAGGATATGCTAACATTGAAACACTTATTACTAACATAAATTGATAAATCGACAATAAGCTTTCGATGTGTTTTTGAAATAATTCCATATGTACCGAATACATTGTAGTAATCGTATATACAATAAGATAAATACCTAATAAGGTATAAGTAGTATCATTTTCAGGCAAAAGCTTTTTAAAATGGTTCCTAATATTAAAGTTATTAATAATATGAACAAACCTTACTAATATACTTTGTTTCTGTTGAATTTTTTGTATGTATAAAGGCTGTTGATTTTTACTATTTATCCATCCACCCTTTTGCTTGAGAACATAATGACTTACAAATACAGCACAAGTATTACATGACATTGCCAATAATACTCCTATTACCATTTGTATAACATCATCAAAATAAGGCGGTAGTAATTTCCATATTATAGTAAAAACTAATCCTGATGTCATACCAATAAGAACTGCTTTAGAACTACTACGAAATCCTATTACAGCAAGTAAAAATGGCGGACTTACTAAGGGATAATAAAAACTGCCAGCCAGTAAAATAATAGAAAACAAACCCGAACTCACTAAAGATAAAATTATTGATGCTCCTCCAAAACAAACTACAAAAACCCTAGATATAAATATTTCATTTTTAAATTTCTTCATATATAATTTACAAATATCATTAGTAAACAATATTGAAGCAGAATTAATATGTGAATCTGCAGTTGACATAGAAAGAGCAATAACCGCAATTACTATAACACCACGAAAACCTAAATAATTATGTTTATTGACTATATAATTAAATATCTGATTATCTGTTATAGAGTAACCCATAACATTTATTAAGAAAGGAATCCAAGCTATCATGATATCTACTAATATTATGAAAATACTAGCAATTAAAAAAGCTTTTTTCACTTGTTTTACATCTCTAGCTATTGCAACCCTTTGAAATTCTGGAGCATTAAATCCTGGTATCGAAAAATAAATAAGCAATATTAAAACTTCAAATGATAAAGAATTAGTAATCCCTGATACAAAATTAAGTTCAAAGGTTAAATCAAATATAGCTTGGGTTAAGGTGAATTCTTCACTAACAAAATGATGCCAAGTAATTAAACCTATTATTGGAATTATCACTCCAAAGGTCAAGAATTGTACAATATCAGTAAATATAACTGCTCTGATACCACCAAAAGCTGAATATATTATAGTTATAATTCCAGTAGCAATAATTATGTTATATTGTGAGAAATCGAAGAGGCTAGCAAAAATACTACCAATAACCCTGTATTGAGATGCAACGAAACCTGCTGAACCAATTATTCCTGCAATCGCTGTAATCAACCTTACCCTATTACCGTATAAGTCGCCTAAGGCTTCAGCTATAGAATTTTTGCCTAAAAACTCTTTCATCTTCGAAGATAATAAAACAACAATTATAAAGGATATTCCTGTTCCAGTTACACCAATAAGATGACTTAATCCTCTAGAATATACCCCTGATAAAATAAACACTAATGAACTTGCGCTAACAGTAGTTGCTACTGTAGTAGCAACTACTGCTCCAGTAGAAAATTTACCATCACCTAAAGCATAGTCTTTAATCGTTCTTATTTTTCTTTGACCATGTCCCAAGCCAATAATAAGATTAATTATTAAAAAACCAATTATAATGGAAAGATCAACAGTCATGAAATTGCCCACTAATTTATTATTTTTAGCAAAAAGCTAAAAAAGTTGAGAATCCTTTTTTCTAGAAAAAATACAGTTTTTATCTTTGTTGGCTTTAACTATATCACAATTAAAATACTAGAAAACTCTACATAAACATACAAAATGATATTATACTAACTAGTAATTTGCCTCTTGTAACTCTACTTTTGGTTGCTTGAAGAAATAATGACTTACCAACACAAATAAAGCATTACAACTCATTGCAAATAAAACTCCAATCATTTTTTGGGTAACACCCCCCATAAATTCAGGCAATATTTTCCATATTACAGTTACTGTAAAGCCAACTGCCATACCGCCTAAAATACATTTTGTACTACTATGAAACCCAAATACTGCAAGTAAAAATGGGGGACTAACTAGAGGGTAATAAAAACTATTAGCCAGTACAATAATACTAATAAGATCGGTTTTAATTAAAGACAAAATAATTGCAAATGTACCAAAACAAACAACAAATACCCTAGTTACTAATATTTCATTTTTCAAATTCTTTAATAACACCTTACAAATATCATTAGTAAATAATACAGAAGCTGAATTAAAATATGAGTCAGCTGTCGACATCGCAAAAGCAATAACGGCAACTACTAGAATTCCACGGAAACCTACAAAATTATTTTGATTCAAAACATAATCTAATATTTCATCTTTCGGAACATTTACATTCATTGTACTCATTAGCAAAGGAACTAATGCTATAATTATTTGTACTAATATAAGCAATATTCCTGAAATAAAAAATGCTTTTTTTACTTGGTCAACACTACTAGCTATTGCAACTCTTTGAAACACAGGTGCTCCAAAACCTGGAGTAGCAAAATAAGCAAACATTACTAATATTTCTAAAAACCTAGGATGACTACTATCAAATAAAGTTGCTACACTACCTTGTACTTCATTCAATGCTTGGAAAAAAGTAAAATCTTCATCAGTAAATTGATTCCAAATAACAAAACCAATTATCGGTACAATAGCTCCAAAAGTAATAAATTGTAAAATATCTGTTAGTATAACTGCTCTAATACCACCAAATGCTGCATATACTATAGTTATGGCAGCAATTATTATTATTATATTATAATGTGATAAATGTAAAAAACTAGAAAAAACAGAACCACAAGCTTTTAATTGTACAGCCACAAAACCCGCTGTACCAATTGTTCCTGCAACAGCAGTAATTACTCTAACCTTGTTACCATATAAATCACCTAAAGCCTCAGCTATAGAGTTTTTACCTAAAAATCCTTTCATTCTAGAAGACAATGAAGAAATTATAAAGTAAGATACTCCTGTACCCATTATTGCTAAAAGGAAAACTGCACCTTGAGTATATACACCTGACATAATCAAGAAAAATGCACTAGAACTAGCAGTAGTAGCAACAATAGTAGAGATAAGCTGTCCTGTAGAAAATTGATTATTACCTAACGCATAATCTTTGATATTTGTTATTTTTTGACCATAACTTAAGCCGACAAAAAGATTAAACAACAAAAATCCAGCTATAATAATAATATCAAAAATCATAAGTTTTTAAACCATTCATTGTTTTATAGCAATATATCATAAGAATTTTTAAAAACAAATGTTTTTTTATGTGGTATTGTTCAGGGCAATTTAAAAGTCACAATCAAAGATTACAAATTACTCTTGAATAGAAACTTATAAAAAACCAATTCTTGT
>JABSSF010000106.1 GCA_013214485.1 Rickettsiaceae bacterium
CAAGCATATCCAGATGGATAGAATTATCAAGTAATGATTTTCATCCCATAGAATGTCTTCTACCAGCAATAGTTATTTTACTACCTGATTTTTTAGCTAATTCATAAGCTGCTATAATATCCTGTTCATTATTAACATGAATAACTTTTTTAATAATACTAGAACTACCACCAGCATCTAATACTTTCTGGTTATCAAACGAAATCGCAGAAATTAATTTAGCTGGAACATTAGTTTTAATACCTTTGACTCCAACTCTAAATAGCTCTGTAGCTACATTAATATTATCAATATCACCAACAATTATCGGATATTCATGTTCAATTAATGAGATTAAATATTGTTGATCAACTTCACCATTTATTCCAAGAATATCTGGACGCACTATTCTTCTAATTTGTTTCTGAAGAAATTTATTTTTAAGCAACCACGATGTATCAGCAACATCTGCTGTTGCAGTTGTAAAATTATATTTCAACATTATATCACGAGAATTAAGCCTCATTAAACTTAAAAATATTGGATTAGATGATTCAACAATTACAGAATCTTCTAAATTATATTCGTGGATAAGATTACAGATAATATTTACAAATTCTTTATTAAACAGTACATGATCCTTGATATCAAGGAACAAATATTTCTGCGAACCAACAAGTTTAAAAACTTCTTCAAGAGATAATATATGAGAATCACTTAAACCTTGATATTTAAACAGTTTTATTGCCCGCCAGTTCTGATGTTCTAAAACACCATCTCCATCAGTTAACTTAGTAAAATTATCATCATAAAATATAAATGGAATTTTATCTTTTGATAATCTCACGTTAAGTGCTATTCCATCAACATGACTAGTTAAACTTTCGGTAATTGCTTCAAAACTATTTGCTATATAACTATCAGAAACCAGAGATTTATTAGCAGTGATTTTAGGAAAATGCTGCTGTGATGCAGAAGCTTGAATCGCTGTTGGAGTATATAATGGTTCAATAATCAAATAAATCACAACTCCAATAACTATCAATAATGTTATTAGTCTTTTTATATTTTTCCTATTCATTAGTAACGTCTTTTATATTTTTGTTAATAGTACCATAATCTTTCCATTTACACAATTCTATTAACTTAATAAATAATTAATATTTATATGTCATAATAAAATCATATTGACTATAAAACTAAAGATTATGAAATCTAAAAAAATAGAAAAAGAAACATCAAGTGATATTACCAGAGATAAAGTGTCAAATAAACAAATTCAGGAGCTCTTTAGGGAAGGCAATCTAATAGCTAGAGCATTATACTCAAGTGAGTTCAAATCAAAGAAAAATAATATTGGTTTTGATTTTAAGGACTTTCAAGATGAAATTTCTTTTTTAAATAAAGAAAAATTAGATGGTAATTATAAAAATATAGTCAAAGAAATAGAAGTGCTACCCTACTTGTACCAGATGTAAATATGAGCTTATTTCATGACATTGGGTTTTTATATGATGCAGATAAGTCCACCATTAGAGCGTACATGTATCATGACTCTGTAGCTACTAGTCAAAAAAATCATGAGAAGTTCTATAACATCAATGAAGATGAAAAGAAATTCCAACCAGTATTATCACGAAAGAAATTTCTATCAAAATATAAACAATACCGTAGCGAAACTGACAATACTAAAAAGGAACATACTAGTTATAACGAAGTATTAGGAAATTTTTTCCCAGATTCTTTAGTAGGATTAGTAGCTCAAGAAAATACTACAACAAATAAACTTAAGCTTTTACAATTAAAACATTTAATGTCTGAAAAATATAATTATGACCTCCCTATGTGTATGATGAATAATGGAAAAGTTACAGAATGGAAGCCAGACTTACAAGAAATATGTACTTTAATTAGCTGTGTTAATGTTGTAAAAGATAAAAATGACATAAAAGAATTTGACAATTTTGTAAAAAATTAGGTTTTAATATTAAAAGAAACAATAATAGTAAAATTACTAAAATATTTCCTAAATCTGCTGATGATTTAGAAATTTTAAATAAAAATGAATTTAAAGCTAAGGAAGTAATATCTTATTTCCATGAAATAACCAAAATACCTAAAGGAGGAAAAGCAACCTACGGAATAAAAGGCAGATTACAAGAGGTGATTAATACAAGATTACAAGAAGAAGGAGCTAAACAAATCAAAAATTTAGATAACTATATTGTACAAAAAGCAGACTTAAAAAATTTAGTCTCCTTGTTAGATAAGGAATTAAGTCTTAAAGATAAGAAACATAAACCATTTTCTAATAAACAATTATCAAACTTTACGGATTTAATCCAAGATTCCATTAAAACTAAAAAACCTTTAAAAAATTACAAGTCTTTTGATTCTTCTTCAAAATTTAAAGAGTTTTGCTATAAGCTTAAAAGTGTTTTTATTGCAAAAAAAATAATAACAAGACAAATAAAAAACAAAAAATTATCTTTTTCCAAAAAAGAAAATATTAGAAGACACAGTCCTAACAAAAAAGCACAAAGAAAACGTACTAGATAAATTAGCCTATATTATTAATCCTTGATTGTTACACTAATCTAGTGTATAATGTAGTTAAATTTATTAATTTTTTGGTGAAATAACTTATGTCCAGTAATAATTATTCATATTACATTCATAACATTACTTCAATCGCCAACTCTCTTTGGTGGCGTAGCTAACGCCTTATTATCATAATTTAAAACTTTAAATTATATCATGCTTACATTATAGCTTGATATAACTTTTCGTTATTCATTTTATTTAAATATATTTACAACAAAGAAAAAGAGAGATTAGTCATGTCTAGATTCAAATTATTAATTATTTATATTACTTTATTATTTTTTATTCCAACAACTACACACGCAAAAACTATTGGAGTTATAGTACCGTTGCAACATAATGCCATGAATGAAATTGTAGCTGGCATTCATGAAATTTTAGATCCTATATTATCATCAGAAGATAAAATTATAGTTAAGAATGCCAATGGTGACCCTAATTTGCAGCGGCAAATAATTCAGCAAATGCTTGATAATGGGGTTGATTATTTCATGCCAATTTCTACTAGCACAGCATTGATGACTATTTCTATAGTAAAAACAAAACCTATCATTGCTGTTGCTGCGGAATTTGATCATGCTAGTTTAAAAAAGAGCAATCAAAACAGAATATCCATTATAAATGATCATGTTCAAGTTAATAACCTTTTGCAGATTATTAAAAACTATACTCCAGAGATAAAAAAGGTAGGGTTCATCTATAGTAATTCTGAAAAAACCTTTCCTGAAATTGAGTCGGCTAAGGAATTTTGTAAGAAAAATAATTTAGAAATAGCTTTACGAAAAGTAGATAATATAGCAGAGATTTATCAATCTTCTCAGTCAATTATATCTGAAGTCGATGCAGTTATATTATTAAAAGATAGTATGGTTGTAAGCGGTATTACTGGTATAGCTAAATTAGCTAAGAAATATCGTAAACCTTTAATTACTATGGATAATGGATCAGTAATGGGTGGAGCTCATTTTGCTGTTGGTGTACCTGAAGAATATATTGGTATAATATCAGCAAAAGCACTTATTGCAGCTATTAATGGTAATAATAAGGAAGCTTTTAGGGTGATAACTATGGAAGATTTTTCTATCTTTTATAATACTTCATCAATAAAAGATCAGGATGTAGTTAGCGTGCAAGATTTGCAAAAAATAGCTGATGAATTGTCTTATACCCTAGTACCAATTAAACACAATAAAAGGTAATCGAGATGATAATAAATACTATTTTACAAAGCATGATATATGTCCCATTAATACTTGGAATATTTCTTAGCTTTAAGCTTTTAAAACTTACTGATCTTACTGCAGATGGTAGCTTCGTATTAGGAGCTGCCATTTACGCAAGACTTATTAGTGACGGTTATTATTATGGCATAAGTATAATTTTAGGCATATTAGGTGGCTTTACTGTTGGAGTAATTTTAGCTTTTATCCAAAAAAATAATAGAGTTCCTTCTATAGTTGCTTCAATTTTATGCGTCTTTATGCTCTATAGTGTTAATATTCTTATTATGGGAAGACCAAATATCTCCTTAATACCATATGATACTTATTTCAGCTTATTAATGGATACAAATGAAACTCTAGCAAATATTGCTGTATTATCCATTATAATGATTATCTCTATTATTTTCTTTATATTAGTTAGCTCAAAATTAGGTTTAATAATTAGGGCTTTTGGTACTAATTATCAATTAACCAAAGAACAATGCTATAGACCTGAATTAGTAAGATTGATTGGTCTTGGTATTAGTAATGCTTTATATGCTTTAAGTGGTATTTTATTAGTTCATATACAAAATTTTGCTGATGTTAATATGGGATTAGGAATTGCATTGATTGGCATTGGCTCTGTCATAATTGGCCTACAACTTTTTATCTCAGTAGGCTTCATTGATATTAACCGATTTTATGGTAAGCGTGAAATTCTTTCTTGTATTGTTGGAATCTTTTTTTACTTCCTTTTAGTTAATATCTTGTTGAAATTATCTATAGATCCAACAATTTTAAAATTAATACTTGGTATTATACTTACTTTAACATTTACATTTAAAATAAAGGGAGTAGTAAATGAATAATATAATTGAAATTTTTGACCTTACTTTTAAATATCCTAAAGCAGAAAAATCAACTTTAGATAATTTGTCATTTTCTATCGCTTCAGGTGAGTTTGTATTTTTGGTTGGTTCTAATGGCTGTGGTAAAAGTACATTGTTTAAATTAATCATGTCACTGATAAAACCAACACAAGGTAAAATTATTAAGCAAAAAAATATTAGAATTGCTTATATTTCACAAAATATTTATCAAAGCTTATTCATGGATTTAACAGTTGCAGAAAATTTAACTTTAGCACATATCCCTCTAAAATCTCGAGAAAAAATAGCGAAGTATTTGGCTAGTTATCATCAAAAATTACCATCATATTTTAATCAACCAGTAAAATTGCTTTCAGGTGGCGAAAAACAAGCTTTAGCCATGGCTATTAAATTATATCATATTCCTGATTTATTATTACTTGATGAGCCTACTAGTGCTTTAGACCCAGAAGCTGAAAAATCGCTGATGGAGCTTACTAATAAAAAAA
>JABSSF010000107.1 GCA_013214485.1 Rickettsiaceae bacterium
TTAGGGTTATTGATGGTCGTACTGGAGAGTATTTTGATCGTAGCGTTACTGTGGGATATAAATATATTCTAAAATAACATCACTTAGTTGATGATAAAATACATGCTCGTTGAATAGGTCCAGATAGTTTAGTAACGCAGCAGCCACTTGGTGGAAAATCTCACTTTGGTGGTCAGCGTTTTGGAGAGATGGAATGTTGGGCATTACAAGCTTATGGTGCAGCTTATACATTGCAAGAAATGCTAACAGTAAAATCGGATGATGTAGCTGGAAGAGTAAAAATTTATGAAACAATTGTTAAAGGTGATTGTACTTTTGAATCTGGAATTCCAGAGTCATTTAATGTGATGATTAAAGAATTTAGGTCATTATGTTTAAATGTTCAATTAGAAGAAAGTACTACAGATTAATTTTATAAAATCAGCTTTGTAAAAAATTATAAATAACAAGAAAAATATTATATAAAGATAATAAATTGAGGTATAACCTATATGTCGAGAATGGTTAATTATTATGGTCAATTGAGCAACACACAACAATTTGATCAAATAAAAATAAATATTGCAAGTCCAGAACAAATTCGTTCATGGTCTTACGGGGAAATAACTAAGCCTGAGACTATTAATTATCGAACATTCAAACCAGAAAAAGAAGGTCTATTTTGTGCTCGGATATTTGGACCAGTTAAAGATTATGAATGTCTTTGTGGTAAATATAAGAGAATGAAATATAGAGGTATTACCTGTGAGAAATGTGGTGTAGAAGTTACTGCTTCAAGAGTAAGACGTGAAAGAATGGGACATATTGAGCTTGCGGCTCCAGTGGCTCATATTTGGTTTTTAAAGTCATTACCTTCAAGGATTAGTACCTTGCTTGACATTACTATGAAAGACTTGGAAAAGATTTTATATTTTGAAAATTATGTAGTAGTTGATCCAGGTATGTCTCCTTTACAAAAAGGTGATTTGCTTTCAGAAGAAACTTATTTGAAAGCTCAAGATGAGTATGGCGAAGATAGCTTTGTTGCGTTAATTGGTGCAGAAGTAGTTCAGCGTCTGCTTAGTGAAATAAATTTAAAGGAGTTACAAAAAAAATTACAGAAAGAGTTAACTGAAACAAACTCAGAGACTAAAAAGAAGAAACTAGTTAAGAGACTAAAATTGATTGAAGCTTTTATAGAATCTGGGAATAAGCCAGAATGGATGGTGATGAATGTATTACCTGTAATTCCCCCTGAAATCAGACCATTAGTTATGTTAGATGGTGGTCGTTTTGCAACATCGGATTTGAACGAACTTTACCGCCGTGTTATTAATAGAAATAATCGTTTAAGAAGACTTATTGATTTAAAAGCTCCAGACATAATAGTTCGTAATGAAAAAAGGATGTTACAAGAAGCAGTAGATGCTTTATTTGATAATGGTCGTAGAGGTAAAGTAGTAAAGAATGCTAATAAAAGACCATTTAAGTCACTTAGTGACATGCTTAAAGGTAAGCAAGGTCGTTTCAGACTTAATTTATTAGGTAAAAGGGTAGATTATTCAGGTCGCTCAGTAATTGTAGTAGGCCCTGAGTTAAAATTACATCAATGTGGTTTACCGAAAAAAATGGCTTTAGAATTATTTAAACCATTTATTTATTCAAAATTAGAACTATATGGTATTGCAACTACAATAAAAGCAGCAAAGAAGATTGTTGAAAAAGAAAGTATTGAAGTTTGGGATATACTAGAAGAGGTAATTAGAGAACATCCAGTATTATTAAATAGAGCTCCAACGCTGCACCGCCTAGGAATACAGGCTTTTGAACCATTGCTTATTGAAGGAAAAGCAATACAATTACATCCGTTAGTTTGTGCTGCATTTAATGCTGATTTTGATGGTGATACTATGTCTGTACATATACCATTATCAATAGAGGCTCAACTTGAGGCTAGGGTACTGATGATGTCTACTAACAATATCTTAAGCCCTGCAAGTGGTAAACCAATTATTTCTGCGGATAAGGATGTTGTACTTGGACTTTATTATTTAACATTAGAATTAGATGATGAGCCAGGTCAAGGTATGATTTTTGGAGGCATTTCAGAAGTAGAATATGCTTTATTTGAGAAAATTATTACTATACATTCGAAAATAAAAATGCGTATGGAAATATTAAACTCGGATAATAAATTAGTAGAAGCAATTGTTGATACTACACCTGGAAGAGTAATTTTAGGCAAGTTATTGCCAAAAAGTAAATATATTGATTTTAAATTACTTAATAGACAAATGACTAAGAAAAATATTTCTAGTGCCATTGATAGTGTATATCGTTATTGTGGACAAAAGTCTACGGTGATATTTGCAGATCATTTAATGCAACTTGGCTTTAAATATGCTTGTCGTTCAGGGGTATCCTTTAGCATGGATGATATGGTTGTACCAAGTTCTAAAATTAAACATGTTAATGAAACTACAAAATTAGTTAAAGAATTTGAGAAGCAATATTCAGAAGGGTTAATTACTTTTGGTGAGAAATATAATAAAGTTATTGATGCTTGGACAGGATGTACGGATAAAATAGCATCTGATATGATGGAAGAGATAAGTAGATCAGTTGCAGAAAATAAATCAGATTTAACCAATCAAGAGAAGTTAAATTCAATCCATGTTATGGCTACGTCAGGGGCTAGAGGGTCTCCAGCACAGATTAAACAGTTAGCAGGTATGCGTGGTTTGATGACTAAACCTTCTGGAGAAATTATTGAAACACCAATTATTTCAAATTTCCGTGAAGGATTGACAGTTCTTGAATATTTTAATTCAACGCATGGTGCTCGTAAAGGTTTAGCTGATACTGCACTTAAAACTGCAAATTCAGGTTATTTGACTCGAAGACTTGTTGATGCAACGCTAAATTGTATTATTGCTGAAAATGATTGTGGTACAGAAGAAAGTATTGAAATTAAAACAATTATAGATGGTGGTGAAATTGTTATTTCATTAGCTGAACAAATCTTAGGCAGAACAGTAGCAATAGATGCTTTTCACCCAGTCACTAACGAATTATTAGTAGCTGCTGGTGACTTAGTAGATGAAGAAAAATTAGATAAAATTGAGTCTTCAGGCTTAGATTTAATCAAAGTAAGATCAGTTCTTACTTGTGAGTCAAAACAAGGTATTTGTGCTAAATGTTATGGTAGAGACTTAGCTACTGGTAAATTAGTATCAGTCGGTGAAGCAGTAGGAGTTATTGCAGCTCAATCAATTGGTGAACCAGGAACGCAGCTAACAATGAGAACATTCCACATTGGTGGTGCGGCAACGAAAGGTGCTGAAGCTTCATCGGTTGAAGCTTCATATGCTGCAAAAGTTAAGGTGCATGGACGTAATTTAGTGATAAATTCGGAAGGCAAACAAATTGTTATGAGCCGTTCTTGTGAGGTATTACTTGTTGATGAGAAGGGTAATGAACGGGCTAGATATAAGATTCCGTATGGTTCTAGGCTTATGGTTGATGATGGTTATATGGTAGAAAAAGGCCAGAAAATTGCTGAATGGGATCCATATACTATACCAATTATTACTGAGAAATCTGGTAAGGTAATGTTTATTGACATGATTGAAGGATTATCAGTACGTGATGTAATGGACGATGCTACAGGTATTTCTAATAAGGTAGTTATTGAATCAAAGCAATATTCTAAAGGAGCAGATTTAAGACCAAGAATACAATTACTTGATGAAAAAGGTAAAATGGTAGAATTATCTGATGGTTTAGAAGCAAAGTATTATCTCCCTGTTAATGCAGTATTAAGTGTTGAAGATGGGGTTAAAGTTTCAGCTGGTGATATTTTAGCTCGTATTCCGCGTGAATCAAGTAAAACTAGAGATATTACTGGTGGTTTGCCACGTGTTGCTGAATTAGTGGAAGCTAGGAGGCCAAAAGATCATGCTGTTATTGCTGAGGTTGATGGCAGAATTGAATTTGGTAAAGATTATAAGTCTAAACGTCGCGTATTATTACATCCAAAAGATGGCTCAGAGGCTATAGAATATATGTTACCTAAAGGTAAGCATGTTGTAGTTAATGAAGGGGACGTTGTCAAGAAAGGTGATATGATTATTGATGGTAACCCAGTATTGCAAGACATTTTAAAAGTTATGGGTGTTGAAGCATTAGCACGTTATATGGTTCAAGAAATTCAAGCGGTATATCGTCTGCAAGGGGTAAAAATAGATGATAAGCATATTGAGGTAGTAATATCACAAATGCTACAAAAAGTAGAGATAACTCACCCTGGTGACACTAACTTGTTTGTTGGTGAAATAATGGACAAAAATACTTTTGCTGAAATGAATAAGAAGGTAACCAAGAAAGGGGGGCGTCCTGCTAAAGCTGACCCAGTGTTACAAGGTATTACAAAAGCATCACTGCAAACAGATTCATTTATTTCTTCAGCTTCCTTTATGGAAACTACAAAAGTGTTAACTGATGCTGCGGTATCAGGTAAAATAGATACGCTTAAAGGTTTAAAAGAAAATATTATTGTTGGTAGATTAATACCTGCTGGTACAGGGTTTTATATGAATCAGTCAAGGAAAGAAGCTGCTGCCAGAGATAAGGCAATTTTAGAAGAAGCTAAATAGAAAACAGGTCATCACTAGTCACCAATGGTGACGTGGTGATCCAGGTTTGATATCATTAGATATTTTTAACCTCTACCACCTCTACCACCACCTGGTTGAGATTGAGCGTTGCTTCGAGATCTTGTACTTGGCGCAACTACATTGCTACTAGACTTTGACTTCACTGTAAATCTATTCAACATGCCACTTACTTTTCTTTTTAAATTTTTCATTTTGTTTTGCTTTACCTTTTGTGGGGTATTGGATGCTATCTCTAAGTTATTGTTCTGCCCAGGTCTGTTAGCATAATTTTTAACTTTTTCATACTTTACTAGCTCGTTATTGCTAATGTCTAATTTATTCAATTTAGATTTAGTATTTTCTTCCATAGCATATACAATATCGAATGCTTGATTGGAATCAATTCCACTACTTGATAAATTTAATTCTGTAATGTCCTTTTTTCCATTATAGTCATTTCGATTGCCAAGTGTATAATTTAAAGGAGTGATCAATAGTTTGTTGTAGTGTATCAAATTGTGAGAT
>JABSSF010000108.1 GCA_013214485.1 Rickettsiaceae bacterium
GAAATGTTTAACCATACAAAATCCTTGTTGTGGAAAAAAATTGCAATTCTTGGTTGTGACTTTTAAATTGCCCTGGTATTATAATCAACTGGATCCTCACGCCAACCAAAGGTTGGCTCAGGATGACGGTTTGGGAGTATCACGCCGATAAATCGGTTCATAATGATGGTATGTAAAGCTTTAAAGAACGGGGATGCGTCATTGCGAGAACATTTATGTTCGTGGCAGTCCAGCGAAAAAATGTATGTATTATAATCAACTGGATCCTCAAGCCAACCAAAGGTTGGCTCAGGATGACGGTTTGGGAGCATCACGCCAATAAATCAGCTCATAATGACGGTATTTATAATTATTAAAAAAAATATACTTAATTTTTATATATATTTCTAAAGTAAAAGTATTTTTTATATAGCTGGTAACTTTTAAGTTAAGAAGTATATTGTAGTTCTTTTTTTAGGTTTTAAAAGCTACCCAGCTGTTGATAATTTATTATAAAATACAATTATTAAAATAAATTAGCATTTCTTTGAAGAAAAGTATTGACATTTATTAATAATTATTATATACTATAACATAGGGCATGGGGCATAGTGTTCTATGTATAATAAAAAAGGTGAATGATTATGAAATTTAAAAATTTATTAAAATCAGGGTATACAAAAGTATCAAATGCTTTTGCAGCCAAGCCAGTATCTTATGACAAACTTATAGCAAGCGAAAAGTTCTATGGGAATATTAAGTATTATTCACAGTTTAGTGCAGTATCACTTGTAGGTGCTGTAGCAGGCGGAGCAATAGCTAAGCTTCCTTTTGTAGGAGCTGATGTAGTTGCTGGAGGTTTCGGCTTAGGAGGTTTAGTTGCTGGACGTATGATAGCTGATAAAGGATATGAGCCATATGCATATAATATTCATAAGTACAACACACAAAAAGAGCGTTATTTACAAGAGGATGCATGTTATGCAACTTCAGAGCTTGAAGGTGACGCCGAACTTGGTGGTAATTTTACTTATTTTGGTGTAACAGATAAGAATCTTCCAGGGGTGGAATACAGCTCTAATGATAATTATAAATCTCAGTTCCCTTGTGAAAATGGTGAAGTTAAAATCATATCTAATACATTTGAATATAGCCCATTAGTAGAGTTAACTAAGAAAGGAACACCAAAATTTGTTGCTCATGCGTCAGATCTTGACCAACAAGAATTAATGAGCAATTTTAATTTTGTTGATGGTGAACGCGTTTTGAGAGCAGGTTATATTCAAGATAAAACTGTAAAAGTTTTAACTCAAGACCAAGCTTATGATGTGTTAACAAAAGATGAAGGGAAGATACCAAATAGTAAGACATCTAAAATAGACGAAGCAATAGAAGTTTTCAATAATAAAGAATTAACTCTAGAGGAATATTTAGAAAAAAATGAACTTAAATTTTCATTTAAACAGTGGATTACAACAAAAATAGGAAATAAAGTTGGTTTCTTTGATACAGAAGAAGGGGTACTTATAAACCATCAAATAAACCTTGAAAATCAATATGATGATCTTGACCGTATACAAGAGTTGTATAATGTATTTACTGGTAATAGTCAACAACAAGAAGAAATAACAAGTGTTGTTGATGATGCTGATATAATTGGAGAAGAATCTTCTTCATCATCATGGACATCATTCTTAGTAGATGCCTTTATACCAGGTTAATAATGAATAATGAAAACCAATTATTCTTAAGTTTTAAATAAAGAAAATATTTAAAATGCTCCACGGTATAAAGAAGACGCAGTGTTAAAAAACGCTGCGTTTTTTTTTGCCTTGACATGGGGAAAAAATCCTCTACAATCGAACTTGCAAACAATAAGTTATTGTTTTTGCGGAGTGTAAGAGCTTCAAAACAGACTAGCCTGTGCAGGCTATAAATAAAACACATCCTCGATTGAGGTGATCCAGTAGCTAATGCTAGGATATCATATGATCGGGGAGATTTTAGCGTATGTCCAAGGTTAAATATTCTTTTAACCTAAAGGCTATAATAGCTGCAGTCTGTTGCGGTTTCTTAACTCCCCGATCACTAAAGGGTGAGTGTGTTTCCTATAATTTCCCTAATATTAGTGATCAAACAATATGGTTTAAAGTAGCATCATATTATACTACTTTATTCCTATAAATTACTTATTTAAGTTATGTTGGGAGTGTAATAAGTTATCAGCAACTTATAATTTTTTAGTCAATTTTCCCCGATGCTGATAGACGTAGTAACACTCCCGACACTCTGATATACCCAACCCGTTATCGTGAGCTACCTTTGGTGACATGACGATCCTAACCCATCATTATGAGCTGATTTATTGGCGTGATGCTCCCAAACCGTCATCCTGAGCCAACCTTTGGTTGGCGTGAGGATCCAGTTGATTATAATACATACATTTTTTCGCTGGATTGCCACGAGTGCAAGCACTCTCGCATGACGGATGTGGGTATTGCCACGAGCATAAATGTTTTCGCAATGATGTACTTCTGTTCTTTAAAGCTTTACAACCCGTCATCGTGAGTCACCTTTGGTAACGATGACGCTTCTTTTCTTTTTTCAAGTTATTTGAATATATTGACTTTTAACTGTTTGTGTTATAAAATCCGTGCCTTGTTATTTTTCTTATAGGGTTACTAATGTCATGCTGATAAAAAGAAATTTAAATAAATTTGTAAATCTTGTATTACTAGCAATATTAATCATATCAATAGTTATATTTTCCTATTTCGATAAATCACCAGCGAAAAAAGAAGAATTAATAAGAGTAAGTTATATTAATCAATGGCCAGGTTTTGAGTTATCAGAACTGCCAATGATCAAAGAATTATTAGAAGAAAAATTTAATAAGGTGGTTATTGATCATCAAAATTATGATTTAATAATAGATGGTTATTTCGGTGAAGAGGAAATTTCTAATAAAGATGCTGTAAAATTATATTTTGTTGGTGAGGCTTTTAGACCTGATATTGAAAAATATGATTTGTCAATCGGCTTTAATCGTATCACGCATGAAAAATATATGAGAATACCTCTTTATTATATGTATTATAGTGATAAAATTTCTACTAATTTTAAGCGAGAGCCTTGTAATCCAAATAAAGAGTATTTTGCCTGTATGCTAGTATCTAATCCTGGTAGAGGGAAGCCTAGAGCTAGAGAAGATGAAGGGGATCGCTCTTTTGATGGTTGTGTTGCTAGAGATAGAGCTTTTCATCAAATCTCACTATATAAAAGAGTTGCTAGTGGAGGACGTCATTTAAATAATCTGGATGGCTATATTGTTCCTATACCGCAGACAGATGAGTGGTTATCAAAATGTAAATTTATAATTTCTTATGAAAATCAGAAATATGATGGGTATGTTACTGAAAAACCATTCCAATCATATCTTGCTGGTGCAGTCCCAATCTATTATGCAGAAGATAATTATCATCTTGATGTTAATCCAGAATCAGTCATTTTTGCAGGGGATTATGACAGTGAAGAAGAAATGGTGGAATATATTAAAAAGGTTGATAATGATGATGATTTATATTGTAAAATCTATAATAGTCCTATGGTTCCAAAAGAAGAACAAAATTATGAACAAGTAAAAAAGAAACTTGGAAAAAAATTATATAAATTAATTGATGCTAAAAAATGATAAGTGTAAGTGTATATAAGTTGTTGTTAATATTGTTAATCGTTATTGTAGGGGGGTATTTTTATTATAATTATACAGAGCTAAAAATAGGTTCCTATATTATACCAATCAAAAGTGATTCAATAAATCAAGATGAATTAAAAACTTATGTAATTAATTTAGATAGAACACCAGAAAGATATAAAAAAGTAAAAAAGCAGCTAGATGATTTTGGCCTAAAACATGAAAGATTTAGTGCAGTAGATGGTTATTTATTAGAGTTACATGATACATCTAAGTCAGCAACGTTTACTGGTTATGATATTAAAGATGGTAAATATGAATTACAGCCAAATTCAAGATATCTTATTAGATGCCCTAACATGGAACTAGAATATCTATCAAATTTTGATGATATTATAAAACGTACTTTAACAGCAGGGGAATTTGGTTGTTATTGCTCTCATATGGAAATGTGGCATAATATGGCATCACAGAATATAAAATATGCTTTAGTTCTTGAAGATGATATTACTTTAGAAGATGAATTTAGCAAAAATTTTGCTGAGTTAATTACAAATTTACCGAAAGATTGGGATATTATCTATCTTTATTTAGGGTATTCTCCAGGAAAACAATTTAATAAAATTGTTTTTAACGATAAATTATTAAAAATCATGCCAGATAATCTTTTTATTTATGCAACTGCAGGATATTTAATAAGTAAAAAAGGAGCTGAAAAATTGATGAAATATAGCAGTTCTTTTAGCTATCCAATAGATAATCGAATGTCTCAAGCACTAAATGAGAGGATTATCAACGCTTATAAAACTAAATCCCTTTATATTAATACTCCTTTAAGTCAAGATCCTAGAGACTCAACTATACATGAGATGGGTAGGAACATTTTTTAAATGTCTGGCTTTTTATTTGGCCTGAGTATGAATTATGAGCGTTTGTGTTCACGAATTGTCTCAGATAGCGCTGTATGTTTTAAAAGAACTGGAGTGCGTCACTGCGAGTCGATTTTATGTCGACGTGACAGTCCAGAAAAAAATGTATGTAATTAAGTTAAATCTGGATTACCACGCCAACCAAAGGTTGATTCGTGATGACGGTTTGAGAATCGTCACGCAAGGATAAAGCCTGCTCACGATGATGGGCTTTAGAGTATTGCGTGAACGGAGACGAATGCACACTATTTCTTCACTATATGTATTTTAATCAAGATAGATTTTATTGCCTGGCGTAAGCTAGCTGGCATTTTTTCAGCAATTGGATATATAAAGTCTAGCCATATGCGTTTTAACTTTTTTAGTTTGGCCTCAAATGCCACACTAAAACTACTTCTAAGCTCTGTTTTAGCTAGCCCATGTTTTATAGCCATGCTTGCCGCAATATTGCCAGCATTATTAAATCCTTCGCTCCAAAAATTATAGGCAAGGTCTCTATAAGAGATTGCTAGCG
>JABSSF010000109.1 GCA_013214485.1 Rickettsiaceae bacterium
GATTATAGGGTTTCATCAGTTTAAAAAAGGAGAATTGGAACCAGCTGAAGAAAATATTACTAAAGCTTTTAAGATTTATGAAAATAATCAGCACCCGCAAATATATCGTTGTTTTGAGTATTTAGCAGAAATTTATCGGTTGAAAATGTTAAAAGCAGATGGTAATAAACTTAAAAAAGAGTATCATGACAAATATATAAAATATTTACAATTAGCTATAAAAAATGCTAAAGAAACTCTACCAGCTGATTCTAGTCATTTGCAGAGAATATTAGAATCTATGCAAAAAAATGAATTATATAGCCAATAACTGTGAAGTAGGGCATTGTTGCTCGTTCCTCACTTGAGTCCAGAATAGGCATCGATCGCTTGCGCCTATCCCTATTTCAAGTTATTTGACTATAAATGTTTTGTTTAAATTTTACAGGAGGAAAATATCATGACTAATAAATTATATACTAAAGAATTAAATTTTCCTGGAGCACAAAAAGAAGGTGCTTAAGGTTTCAAGGTTACACAAGTGCAAGAATGGTTAGTTTTTTTAAGAATGCAACAGATATTGATGGTGTTTTTGGTAGTAAAACTGTAATAGCTATTAAAAATTTTCAACGAGAAATAACTTAGACCAAACAGGTATAGTTGCTGAGAATGATTGGCAAGCATTAGTAAAATCTTTAAATAACGCTATAAATCTTACCGTTCCAGCAATTAGTAAAAAAGATTTAGGTAATTTAATGGTTTACCTTGCTAATGTCCATCATAGTCAACATCCAATAGAAATAGGTGGTAATGATATGGGGCCTTGGGTTAGGACTTATATGAGTGGTCAAGAAGGTGCAGGTGAATCATGGTGCGCTGGTTTTGCAAGTTTTATAATGTTACAAGCAGCAACGATTTTAGGAGTTACTACACCAATAGCTACTTCTGTTTCATGTACTAATTTAGCTCATGAAGCTCAAAGTAAAGAATGTTTTTTAGCTGGAGCTGATATAATAAATAATAAGTCATATGATAAGATCAAATTAGGTTCTTTGATTTTATTTAAAGAAGGAAATGGTTGGCATCATACTGGTATTGTTATTGACGTAAATAATGATGGAACATTGTCAACAATTGAAGGCAATACTAATGGTAATGGTAGTAATGATGGCTATGAAGTTTATAAGCACGTAAGAGAGATAAGTATAGATACAGATTTTGCAATTATGTAACCTTTGCAATTGCGGGAACAGTTGTGTTCGTGGCAATCTAGAAAAATATATGTAATATAATGAAATCTGGATCGTCATGTCACCGCTGGTGACTTACGATGACAGGTTAGGGATCGCACGCGTAAGGACAAAGCCTGCTCAGGATGACGGTTTAGAGATTATTACCTTGATATAAAATCGTGAACGGAGACGTCAACAGAGCTTATAGGTTGAACTACTTCCATTTTGGGAAGTAATGTTTTTAATTTCGTTACTTCATGCTGCAGAAAAATTAAAATAAGATTAGCCCCTGCATCTTGAGTAAAATATACTGGAATCTTTAAACGTTCTCTAATATCCCATATTTGGTGCATTAATTCTATAGTCTCTGGCATATGATACATTATTGGTGGATTACTACTTTGCATTAAGGCATGCATTCGTAATGAATTTTGTTCTGCAATGTTGGCCAAAATTTCAAAATCCTTAGTAAATAATGCAGTTTTAAAATTTTTAATAGTATCTAACATTTCCTTATCCCAGACTCTATAAAAAGGGGATGTTTGACTGCATATATTCATTGCCTTAGTTGAACCAATTTTTTTACGATCACTTTTTATAGTGATCATACCTAAGGTAAATTCTGGCCAGTCAAGATTTAACGGTTCTGCATAACAATCTCTACCCATAGAATCAATACCTGCGTTCCACTGGACAAAACCAGGCCATAGTGAACGACATGCGCTACCACTACCAAATCTAGCTATTATCGATAAAGTCTTAGCTGGTAAATTTAAAGCAAATAAATCATTTATAGCTAAAGTTAATGCCGCAAACCCACTAGCAGAAGAAGCAAAACCTGCAGCTATTGGTATATTAGAAATTGTTTCTACCTTAAATGATTTCTCCTTAATACGAAAAGGTTGTAAAAAAGTGGATATTCTTTGTGAAAAACTTGTTTCTTTGCTAATTAAATTATTGTTTAAATAAATAACATCATCATTACCGTCAATAATGGCAATTCTAGTTTTAGTACCTTTATCACCTAGTGAGATGGATATACTATCTGTAACTGGTAAATTATACGCAACATCACGTTTTCCCCAATATTTACATAGCGCAATATTACTCGGAGCAAAACAAAATTTACTTACTAAACAGCTTAAATTTAGTTTAAATTTAGTGGGTATAAGTTCTGCAATAAAATTTATGTATTTAGTCTCGTTCATTTAGCTTGATTATAAGATTTAGATAATTCTTCTCTTTGTTTAAAACTATTTAAAAGACCTAATTTATCATGAGAAATATTAAGTAATTTTGTATCTGGTAATTTTAATGTAAGCTCTTTTGTAGTTTGCTTAGTTAATTTGCCAAAGCCAATTACACAATCTCCAAGTCCAGCACCAGATATTTTAGCAGCAAGTATGTTTGGGTCAATAGAAATAATATCAACAATTTCATCAATAACATCGTCACTGACACCAATTTTTTTTAATAATTGTTGTTGAGTAATTATTTCTCTTTGTAATTGGTTATTATCACTTGTGATTAAAGCTTGTTTTGCCAATTCTGTTGAATGCCCCATTTTGTACCATATAGTACTATTGTCAATGTTACTTAGATTATGAATACGCTCTATTACTTCTGCTGTTGGTGTCTTATATCCTGTAAATATTACTGAAATATCAATATCACACGGTAGTTTTTCAACATATAAAGAACTAGGTTGATAATAAATTATTCCTCCATATAATGATGTTGCTAAATCAGTTCCAGAGCCTCTGCCTTGTACTGAACGAATAATTTTTACAGCTTTTTGTAAAAGATCGATATGGTTATAAGTTTCATTTAACATATCACAAATACATGATAATACTGTTAAGGTAGTAGCTGCTGAAGAACCTAAACCCATATCAGGAGGGATTTCAGAGATAATTTCTAATTCAAACCCATGATTAAATGATTTATTATATTGTTTTAAAATTTCTACTATATAACTAAAATCCTTAGATGGTTTAATGTCATCTGTGGTAGTAGAATATTCTCCAATATTACTTATAACTTTTATTGACTGATCAGCACGATAATGTAGTCTAGTCTCTAACCTAGGGCTTACAGCGATGGCAATAGCAGGGTATCCATACAACGCCGCATGCTCACCAAATAGCATCAGACTTGCTGGTGCTGAATAAGAAATGTAGTGATTTTTCATTTCCTAAAATCAAATCCATTAAATATATCAAGCAGTATGATTATTTCACTTGCAATTGTCAATCTTTATTTAACTAAATATACTCAAACGAATGAAATTTCTGTTTAAGTATATAGAAGAGGATATTTTGATTAAATTATTAAATTGTAACTAATATGACTTGTAAAATGTTGATAAATATAATAACCTTAGCAAAAAATTTAAATAGTTTTATTTGTGTCGCAAAATCAGTTTACTTTAATCCCTACACGTAATGTTGGTCCAATAAAAATTTCTGGGGAAATTCTTAATGAACAGGTTACTGTACCAATGGCTACTTTTGAAAAGCCCTTATGGTATAGTGCTTCGCGTGGTGCTTCTGTATCTAGGAACATTCCTGCGGGAATCAATCTTACTTTAGTTAAAGAGAATATGACTAGATCTTGCGTTATGGAAGGTGGCAGTGCTAGTGAAGTAATACGAATTCATCATCAACTACAAGAGAAATCTGTTGAAATAGCAGAATTAATTGCCAAGACAAGTCGCTTTGCTAAATTTGAAAGTCTCCATACTGAACCAGTTGGTAATTTGTTATATTTACGTTTAGCAATTAATCCTGGCCAGGCTTCAGGACATAATATGGTAACTAAGGCAGCTGATATGTTAATTAGTTGGCTGCAGACTCAGTATAAGAATCTTAAATATGTTAGTATTTCTGCAAATTTTTGTACTGATAAAAAAACTTCTGCCGTAAATGGTATTATGGGACGGGGCAAACATATAATTGCTGAAACTGTCATACCTTATAGTTTATGTAAAAAATTATTACATGTAACCCCTGAGCAATTAGTTAACCTGCATATTAAAAAAAATTTAATTGGTAGTATTCTTGCTGGCTCTGTGCGTAGTGCTAATAGTCACGTAGCAAATACTTTGCTTGCTTGTTATCTTGCCACAGGTCAGGATGCAGCTAATATTGTCGAAGGTTCACAAGCTATAATTCATACTGAATTACAAAATGATGATTTATATTTTTCATTATCAATGCCTAATATTATTGTTGGAACTATTGGTAATGGTAAAGATAGTGAAATAAGTATGCAGCATTTAAAACAACTTAAATGTATTGATACTGAGCAAGCAAGTGTTCGTCTGGCAGCTATTATTACGGCAACTGCTCTTTGTACTGAAATTTCCTGTATTGCAGATCAGTGTATTCAAGGAAAATTAATGACAGGTCATTTGGCAATTGAACGAAAAATAACTAATGTATAGAGATAACTATGGATATTGGTATTAATAATATAGCAATGTATACTCCTAATTACTATTTATCAATGCAGGATTTTGCTAAAGTAAAAAATCTTGATTACAATAAATTTTTGGCTATGGGACAACATCAAATGTCAATATGTCCACCTGATGAAGATGTAGTTACAATGGCAAGTAATGCAGCGAGTAGAGCAATCAAGGATATTGATACTAAGTCTATAGGATTAGTATTATTTGCGACAGAAAGTAGTGTTGATCAAGCTAAATCAGCAGGATTATTTTTACATAAATTATTAAAATTACCAAGCTCTTGTCGAGTAATAGAATTAAAACAATCTTGTTATGCAGCAACAGGTGGTTTGCAGTTAGATCTTAGTTATATTAAAGCTCATCCACAGCAAAAAGTATTATTAATTGCTGCTGATGTTGCTAGATATGATTTAGA
>JABSSF010000011.1 GCA_013214485.1 Rickettsiaceae bacterium
CATACGCTCTATCCAATTGAGCTACGGGTGCTGAAGTTTCCACACATGAAATATATGACTAAATCTGGGATCTGTCAACTAAGAAATCATTAATACTAAATAACAGTTGTTAATAAATGCTTATTAAAAAATAGAGTTCTTTAATATGGAGTCGGGAGTAATTTATTTCAGTTACAATCAACTAGCTTGAAAAAGGAATAGACTTGAGCAGGTAAATCAGTTTGCAATTAACGGCCTATAAGCCTTTAAAAGAACTAGACTCCGTCATATATGGACGCTATGATAAAATCAAGTAGAAAAAATATGTAATAAAATCAAATCTGGATCCTCACGCCAACCAAAGGCTGGCTCAGGATGACGGGTTGTGAGCTTTAAAAAGACTGGGATCCGTCATTGCAAGAACACTTGTGTTCGCGGCAATCTACCGTCCTGAGTCAAGAAAAAAAAATTGTAAAAACTTAAGATATCTTTGAAAGCAAAGTTATCTTAGTTATAATGTTTGAAATAATAAATTCATAAAATTTGAAAATGATAAAAAATGTTGATGAAATAAACTTACTAAGTAATGATCAAGCCCAGCAATTAATTACTGAATTAACTACAAAAATAAACAAATATAATCAAGCTTATTATCAAGAAGACCAACCGTTGATCAGTGATGCAGAATATGATCAATTATTTAGCTTATTAGTAAAATTAGAGGAAAAATTCCCTCAATTTGCAAGTAGCAATAGCCCAACAAAACAAGTTGGCGCTAAACCCCTGGAGAAATTTGAAAAACATCAGCATAAAGTAGCAATGCTATCCTTAAGTAATGGTTTTTCTAAGGAGGATATAGAGGATTTTATTGATCGAGTTAAAAGATTTCTGAGTATTACAGATTTCCCAGCAATTTATGCCGAACCAAAAATTGATGGGGTTTCATTTTCCGCTACTTATGAAAAAGGTCAATTAACTGTAGCAGCGACCAGAGGTGATGGTTATATTGGAGAAAATATTACCCAGAATGTTAAAACTATCAAAGGATTTCCAGTTCACATTAATAATGCCCCTGATTTCCTTGAAGTAAGAGGAGAAATATATATTGATAAAAAAGATTTTGCAGTATTAAATGAAATTCAGGAACAAAATAATAAACCAAAATTCGCTAACCCTAGAAATTCAGCAGCAGGCTCTCTTAGACAATTAGATTCCAAAATTACTGCAAGTAGACCATTGAAATATTTTGTTTACGCTATTGGCCAGGTAAGTACAAAATTTGCTCAAAATCAGCAGCAGTTACTTACGAAATTAAAAGATATGGGATTTATAATTAATGATATTGGTAAATTATGTCATTCTCTTAATGAGCTATTACAATTCTATGAAAACATACAAGCAACAAGGGAGAATCTAAGTTATGAAATAGATGGTATGGTGTATAAAATTAATGATTTTATCATGCAGGAAAGATTAGGCTTTGTTGCTAGAAGCCCTAGATTTGCTATTGCTCACAAATTTCCAGCAATTATTGCTGAAACAAAATTATTAGATATTACTGTGCAAGTAGGGCGTACTGGAGCCTTAACTCCTGTAGCAGAATTAGAACCTGTACAAATAGGTGGCGTTACCGTATCTAGAGCAACATTACATAATAAATTTGAAATAAAACGTAAAGACATCCGTATTAAAGATTATGTCTACCTGCAACGTGCTGGCGATGTTATTCCACAAGTTACTGGAGTTAACTTAAAAAAACGTTCATCCGATTCCAGGGAATTTATTTTTCCAAGTAATTGTCCATCATGTGGAGCGCCAGTTCATACCGAAGATGATGGAGTCATTACTCGTTGTGATAACACTCTTAGCTGCCCAAAGCAAATTTATGAATCAATTAGCCACTTTGTTAGTAAAAATGCTATGAACATCGACGGTATGGGTAAAAAACAAGTTGAGTTTCTCCTAGAGCAGAAAATGATAAATAATGTTACTAGTATTTTTTCATTAGAAGAAAGGGATCGAAATAATTTAACAAAACTGGAAAATATGCCTGGTTGGGGGAAGAAATCAGTAGAAAATTTATTTAAAAATATTCAAGCTGCAAAAAATATTACTTTAAATCGCTTTATCTATGCTTTAGGTATCCGCCATCTTGGGGAAAATAATGCTAAAATGATGGCAGCAGAGTTTACTACCGTAGCAAATTTCCTTGAGCAAATGATACAACTTAGTAATAGTGACCAACAAGCTTGTCAAAGATTACTCAACAAAGATGGTATTGGTGAAAAAATCCTTACTGAGTTACAAGATTTTTTTAAAAATGAAAACAACATAAACACGATTAAAGATTTAATTAATATTTTTGATATAGCAGAATATCGCAATAATATGAGTAGTAACTTACCATTATCAGGACAAATTGTAGTATTTACTGGTAGCATGGAATCTCTATCACGCAACGAAGCTAAAGCCCAGGCTGAAAGGTTAGGGGCTAAAATTGCCAGCAGCGTCACTAGTAAAACCAAGTTAGTTGTAGCTGGCGAAAAAGCTGGTAGCAAACTTAAAAAAGCTGCAGAATATGGGGTGAAAGTTATCTCTGAACAAGAATGGCTAGATATTGTTAATACTTAATCACAATTTTGTAGGTCGTTCATGGGTTATTAAATAAGTGCTGAATATGTTTAAAATGTATGTAAAAAACTAGGATTCATCATTACACGAACA
Organism: Rickettsiaceae bacterium; assembly: GCA_013214485.1. Taxonomy (GTDB): domain Bacteria; phylum Pseudomonadota; class Alphaproteobacteria; order Rickettsiales; family Rickettsiaceae; genus JABSSF01. The sequence goes on from JABSSF010000011.1 coordinate 2,704, forward strand.
GTTGAAGGAGTTGGTATCCAGAAAAATATGTATTATAATCAAATCTGGATCGCCTGCGGAAGGCTAAAGCCTGCTCAGGATGACAAATGCCTGATATCATAAGGGATTGCAAGAATTTTCATGAAGCTGTTCAAGAGGAGTTGCAACGTGATTGGTAATTTGTGGGGATACAACAGATCGTGATGACGCTTCTTTCTATTTTTCAAGTTATTTGACTATAAATGCCGTTGATATAAGACATATTGAAGTTGTTTTGAGTATAAAAGAAAGATTAATGGTGGCCAGAGCCGGGATCGAACCGGCGACACAAGGATTTTCAGTCCTTTGCTCTACCAACTGAGCTATCTGGCCAAGTCTCATTGAAACCATGTTCTTTATAGTGAAAAAAAACAGATTTGTCTAGATATAATAAGAATTATTTAAATAAATTCTTTAATTTCTTCAAGGCTTTCTTTTTATCACCACCACCTATATTTTTTAGTACTTTATCCTTAATATCCTTAGTGAAGTTCTTTGCTATGTATTTTTGTAATTCGCTAAAATCAAATTTACGTTGCGGGTTATTTAATGGTCCATATAACTTTACTTTAAATGTTGGTACATCTTTGATACTGCTATTAATCTCTGCTAGAATATTTAATTGATATCCAGGTAAGTCGATAGTACCATTAGCATCCATCTCTACAACATCTGATTTTAATTTAAATCTGCTATTACTGGAAATGCCATTACTGAATTTCATTACTCCAATTAGTTTTTGATATTTGGTGTTACCGCCAGCAAAAGCACTTTTTAAATTAGCTAAAGTAGAAGGTAAATCTTTAATATTACCAAAAGTTCCAGCTACTTTACCTAAATCTACTCCTTGCAGGGTACCATTCTGACTATCAATATCTACATTGCCAAATAAATTGCTAACATATTCATATTCTGATGCACCTGAAGATTTTAAATCGATGTTAACATTGACTACTCCTTCAGTTATTTTTAATTTTTTCTTCTTAAATTTAAATTCACTTAATTTTAGATTTTTAAGATTTGCTTGCTTTACTGCTGCTTTCAGATTGAAATGACGTCCAGCTTGATTAGAAATCTTACCGTTAGCTGTTAATTGTCCACCATATAAATCTGCTGTTAATGACTTTAATTCTAATGTGGAATTAGATAATAATAAATTTGCTATCATATGTTCAAATTCTAAAGCGTCTTGAACAAATTTGCTAATTTTAATATTAACTTCACCATTAACTAAATCAAGGAATGACAAATCAATTTTTTCTCGTGACCACGTACCACCAGCTGTAGATCTTCTATTACCTGGGTTACTTACATTTGCTGATGCTGGAATTGTTGTATTATAAACAGCAGGAGTAACTTTCCCTTTAGCTATTTGCTTACTACTATTACTAGTAGCTGCTATTTTAGTTCCTGATACTTTAATTGCAGCAAAATCATCTAAATTAATATTATCCACAACAAGGTTAGCTAAAATTCGTGGTTTAGCAGCATTGAGAGTTACTTCTGTATCACCACGAAGCAATGTCTTGTTTTTACCAATATTAACCATAGATTCTAAAGTTTTAATCCGAATTTTTTTATTAAACTCGCCTTTTATCTCATTAACCAAAGAAAATTTTCCTAATTTATTAGGTTTGTTATTTGCTAATCGTCCTAATGTTTTACTTAAATTATTTCCAGATATTTTAGTAAGTAAAGATATATTAACAAATGCTGCACTAACGTCCACCTCTCCTTTTACAGCTATATCTGTACCAAGAGTATTTATTTTAGTATCAGTAGTAATAATACCGTTATTTTGATTAGTGTTCCCTGTTAATTTTACAGTGCCTAAATTAATATCTGCATTTTTACTTAAAAGGCTAAGTAAAGTTTTGCTATTGCTGCTTGTAAGATTATAAGTGGTATCTATCCCATCTGGTTGTTTATTTATTGTTATATCACCTTTAACACTAGCATTTTTATGAGTAAAGTTTATTTTTTCTAAAGTAATATTTTTACCATCAGGTTTAATCATACTACTTAGAGTAAATGGTTGGTTAATAATCGGTGGTAAATCTTTGTTATCTATATTTAAAGCGGTAAGTATAGGTTGTAAACTTTTAACCTTAAGACTAAAAATATTGTTTTTACTTAAGCTCAAACTTATTTGCCCTGGATTCATAGCTAATTTTAAGGTACTAATGTTTTTGACAATGTTATGTTTAGCTTCTCCTTTAGCTTCTAATTTACCTAAAGTAAATAGTATGTCTTGGATTAAGACATTATTCTTATTAGCCTGCAATTTCGCTGATAAATTAAAAGGGTCTTTTATTCCTTCTAATTCACCGTCAGCATTAATTCCACCAGCAAATTCTAATTTCTTAGTATCTAACTTACCAACAATGTTTAAATTATCATGTAAAGTAGCCAATTTTGCTTCTATAGGGATAATTTCACCTATTTCTTTTATTGTTCCAGTTAATTTAAACTCATCATGAAAAGCTTGCAAACCAATTTTAAAATCAACTGGTCCATGCCAACTATCAATATCTACATGTATGTCTATATCTTCAACATCTGTTCTAGATTTTTTATCTATATAAGAAATCTTGCCATTAGTTATACTTAAATTTTTGATAATAAAGGGTAAATCATCTAAATCAGATGCCTTTTCTTTAGCAATGTTTGTAGTGTTATCTGCTTTAGCTGTTTTATTATTAGTATCTTTCTTTTTGCTTGCAGCTTTATTATTTGCTATAACTTTAGTCTTGTCACCTTTGATTTTACTAAAAGTCCAATTATTACTACCATCTTTTAAAACTTCAAGGTTAATTTTAGGCTTATCCAAATAGATTGCACTAACAACTACTTTACCTGTAAATAACGGGATAATATCTACTTTAACACTAACAGTTTCTATATCAGCCATTAAGGGTTCTTTAGCCCCTTTTATTGAGGATAGCTTCACATTGCTTAAGGCAATATATGGCTTTGGTAACAGGGATAGACTAATTTTGCCATCAATAGCTAAATCTCTACCAGTTGTCTTTTTAACTTCGGTGATTATATCTTCCTTATATTTATCAATAGGTATAAAAAAAGGAGTTGCAAACAACAAAATTACTAAAGTAATTATTAAAAATGTAAAATATTTCAATGGTTTTAACATAATTTTTACCTCAAAATTAACTGCTTAAAAAGCATAGATTTATCTTATAATTCTGTCAACAATGTTCTTTAAACACTTGGATATTGAAGTAATATAGTATCAAAAAACCATCATAAGTTTTATCAAGGTTAATATTTATGCTCAAAGTGAATTTTCAACTACTTTAGCTAACGCTAATAAATGTAAGTTTTATAACGTTTTCAAGTTAACGCTGAAAAAAAAATTTAAATTTTAGTTGCAATAATTTTTGAGATGGTTTACAAAGGGGTGTGATTTTTAAATCATTAATTATTAACCCATATTAATCATCTTAAAACTATGACTTGGAACATTGATATTATAATTGTAGTAAGTTTTTTAATTATTAATCTTGCTGTAGGATTTTATTACGGCAGAGGCGTTAAAAACATAAAACAATATGCCATAGGCGATAGGAACTTTAGCACCGCTCTTTTAACTGCTACTGTAATAGCTACATGGGTAGAAGGCAGTGATTTTGCTAGAACCCTTTCCGAAGTATATAATGGTGGTATACTTTACTTTCTTGCAGGAACTGGTGAAGTAGTTAGTTTATTGGTAGTTGCTCTAATCTTTGCTCCAAGAATGGGGCAATTCTTTGGTAGTATTTCAATTGCAGAAAGTATGGGTAGAATTTATGGCACTAATATAAGAGTTATTGTCGCCATTGCAAGTGTGATTACAACAGGTGGAATTGTTGCTACTCAATTGAAAGTATTTTCCATGTTGTTTGGTCATATAGTTGGAGTCCCAGAGCTTTATTCTATTTTAATCAGTAGTGTTATTGTAACTACCTATTCAGCTTTTGGCGGAGTAAAAGCTGTAACATTTACTGATGCAATCCAGTTCATTACTTTCGGGTTAATAATACCTGCTATTGCGTTTTTTATGTGGAAAACTTTTGGTAATTTTGAAGTAATTGATAAAACCTTGGAAAATCCATTATTTGATTATAAACAATTGCCAGGTATAGGTTCTTTAAAGTTTTGGGAGTATTTTTCTCTCTTCTTTTGTTTTGCTGTTCCTGGCATTAGGTGTTCAATGTTTCAACGAATCTTAATGTCTAAAGATACCAAACAAGTTAGAACTGCTTTTCTAATTGGAGCGTGCGTAGTTACCATGCTGATCCTTTTTACTAGTTTAATAGGAATATTAATATTCGCTGATAATCCTAATTTAAGTAAGAATGACCTTATACCACATATCATTGATGATTATTTTGCTCCAGGAATTAGAGGTATTTTAGTACTTGCTATCTTGGCTATGGTTATGTCAACAGCTGATTCTAGTCTTAATGCTGGAGCAGTATTAGTAACGCATGACATTTTCAAGCCTTTAAATAGTGGCTTTAAAAATGAATTATTAACTTCAAAAATTTTCAGCTTTATCTTAGGGTTCATTGCCGTGATTTTAACACTTTCTTCTGACAGTATCTTGGAATTAGTTTTATTAACAGAGAATTTTTATATGCCTGTAGTAACAGCTCCATTAACTTTAGCTATATTTGGTTTTAGGACAAATAAAAAAGTTATATTAATAGCTATAGCAACTGCTATAGCTTTTGTTATTTATTGGAGAACTTTCATTCAGCCAATTACAGAGATAGATAGTTTAATTCCTGGAGTTCTTGCTAATTTATTAACTATTTTATTCTTACATTATGTTTTAGGTTTCCAAGGTGGATGGGACGGTGATAAAGATAATCAGGAATTAATTCAGTTAAAAAAAAAGAATCAACGCAGGCTGATATATGTTAGAGATTTTATCGTTAATTTCCCAAGAAATATCAGTAACTTTAACATTATAGAATATTGTAGGTTACGTGCACCAAAGCAGGATATAGCTTATATCTATTTTGCTCTTTGTGTATTTTTGAATCTTTTAGCTGCCGTATTTATAAGTAATCAAACATATAAACAATATATGTATTTAGTAAATATATCATTAGTTATAAATCTATTTATAACAACTAGTTTCTTTTCTAATAGAATCTGGCCAGCGAGGTTTCGTGAGAAATATTTAGGGGTAACTTTTTACATCGCAAGTTTTATCGGGTTGATATTAATTAGTAGTATTTTTGTTTTACTCAGCAATTTTGCTCCTATATCAACGCTTATATTTATTATAAATCTAACAATATTAGGATTTTTATTAAATTGGCAAACTACTTTGGTCATGATTATTTTAGGAGTATGGGGAGTATTTTCTTTATATCAAAGCTATATGTCAGAATTAATAATTATGCATAATTATAGTATTAAATTACAAACAATTTATATTTTACTTGCTTTTGGTGGATTTATATTAGCTTTTATAAAACCTAAACAAGAAGAATTAGAGATGGCTGAAAATACTGTCAGCTATTTAGACAATCAAGTAAGTAATTTAGGTACAAAGGTAACTCATTTCAGTGAAAAAATCATGTTACAAGAAAAAGAAATAGAAAGACTTAGTAAGGTTGCTGATACTATTTTAAATAATGTTAATCATAATTTACGCTTGCCAATAGGTAATGTCATTAATTTTGCAGAAATGTTAAAATCTGGCTTAGAATCAGGATTAGAAAAATATGGTAAAAATCATATTAAGATGTTAACTGAAGAAGTTTATAAAAATTCTAATAAAGTTTCAACCATGATTTTGAATATGCTAGATTTAGCTCTCTTACAAGTAAAAAAGATTAAACTTGAGAAATCTACCATAAACTTTAGTGAGATGGTTATAAATAGGGTCAAAGCTTGTAAAAGTATTTATTTAGAGAATAAAAACTTAACCTTTAAAATTGATATTCAGCCAGAAGTAATGGTAATGGTTGATCCTAATTATATGCGGCAGACTATAGATAATTTGGTAATTAACAGTATTAAATATAGTGAAAAAGGAGTGATTAATATTTCACTACGAAAATTAAATGGTCAAGTTAAATTTAGTATTAGCGATGAAGGTATCGGTATTCCAAAAAGAGATATTATAACTATATTCGAGCCATTTACAGTAAGTACTAAAACAACTACAGGATCAGGTAATAGAGGAGTAGGATTAAGTCTTTGTAAAAGTGCAATAACTGCTCATGCAGGAGAAATAAAAGCTAAAAGTAATGGTTCTGTTGGTGCAAGTTTTAGTTTTACTTTGCCTTTAAATACTCCAAGTGAAACTTAAAATCTGACTATTTGTAACAAATAAGTCATTTAATTGAGAAAATAATTTATTTATTAACTTGTCTTTTTTGTTATTGCAGCAGTTTATAGTAACATTAGTTCTGGGTTTTTTAAGTTAAAATATTTTGAGGTTAAAATGAATAAAGGTGAATTTGTCGCTTACATTGCAGATAGAAACAATTGTACAAAAGCAGATGCAACAAAAATAGTTGATATGTTTACAGAAGGTATCACTGGTGCTGTTGGTGGTGGTGACGATGTATTACTTGTGGGTTTTGGTAGTTTTTACATATCCAACATCAAAGCAAGAGATGGGCGTAATCCACAGACTGGAGCTACAATCAAAATTCCAGCAAGCAGACAGCCTAAATTTAGGGCTGGGCAAAAATTAAAGGATGCTTGTAATTAATTACAGAATAAGTAGATTGCTTAAATATAAATCCTCCTTATTAAAGCAATCTACTTTATTCAAGTTTTGGTAAGAAGCTAATCCATATAATCAATAGTTGATTGATTATCATCACCTTGGTTATCTATCTTACCAGTAACATCCATTTCTTTATCTGCGTATGGATTATCAATGTTATAATTTAATTCAGCCAAATAGCTACTTGGCTTATTTGGAGCATAAGCCACAGCACTAGTGTTTACATCCATGTGTCCTGAATTTTCTGGTAATTGAATATTTAATTCATTAACAAGGTCGATAATATTAATATTATCTAATTCATTACCATTATTGCTAAAGATATCAATATCATCATTTTTAGGGATATCATTAACATAATCCGTAATATTATATGCTATTTCTTCGGCTACATCATCATTAGAGATTACTGACATACCATCATCAATTTCTATATCATCTTCTTCATATTCAGAATCTGATTGTTGATATTGATGTTTAGGTGATGGAGTAGTAATATCTGTTAATTGTTCATCACCAAATTCAATCGATACAGCATTTTTCTCATCTTTATCATCCTTAAGAGCATTAACGTCTATATCTATATCATCCCAATCTAAAGCATCTTGACGTTGATGATAAAGTGGCTGCTCATCATCTATAATATTTGCAGCAACAGGTATTATATGATAATTATCTGTTAATTTGTCCAGATCATCATCATATTTCCCAGCTAAAACATTATCTATATCATCATTTATACCATCAAGAGATATACTTATTGTTGATGAATAATTAGAGTGATGTAAATTATTTAGATCATTTCCTTTGTATCCGTAAAGATTTTTTTGTGGCATATAATATGAAATGTCTGCATATGAAAGATCCTCTGGGTTTAAATCACTAGGGGAATGTTGATGATTCATATCATTTATAGCTATCAGGCCATCCTTTATAGCTATCGGATCTTTGTTTATAGCTATTGGATCCTTACCATCTATGGCTATTGGACTCTTATCGTCTATAGCTATCAGGCCATTCTTTATAGCTATCGGAAGAAAACTAGCCGCCCAGTTACTAGCGTAATTTGCAACCTGTAAAAAATTTATAATACTGTATGTAACAAAATTCTTGACAACTTGCTCCATATTGTATGTGTAACTATTATCATCGTAATAATTAGCTGCTGTTAGTTTAATATCTGCGCTTGTCATCATAGGGTCATGTCTTAATACATTTAATTGTGATTGGAGTGCTATTACCTCTCCTTGTTGTGATTTTGCCATTATAACCTCCTTTAATATAATGATTTATTAAATATTTTATTAGTTTTTTAAGAAACCTTATTTAAAGCTTCTATATAATATTCTATCAAATAAAAGTTAACAAATAGTTAATAATTGTGATAAATATGTTACAATATTATTCTTGTTATTCTAGATAGTTAGGATTACAAAAATAAATTTTGATTGACACGGGGCAGGCAACATTGTATTCTAAAATCTAGAACTTAGGTCTTGGCAAGGTCTGCATATCTTTAAACTAAACAAATAATTTAAATTCCCATTTTTAAAAATTTAATAAGAAATGCTTGTAAGAGTATCATTACCATTTATTTTAGTATTATCCTTAATAGCTTGCTGTATTGAGGTAGATATTTCTGTGCCAAGTTTGCCAGATATATCTGATTATTTTGCCATTTCAGATGGCTTAACTCAAATGACAGTTGCTTTTAATTTTCTTGGATTTTGTCTAGCTAGTATAATCTATGGGCCATTATCTGATTGCTTTGGTCGTCGGATAGTAATGGTTATCGGTAACTTAATTATGTTAGTTGGTGCGATAGGTTGTACTATTTCTTTTTCTATTGAATTTTTATTATTCGCAAGGTTTATTCAAGGTATTGGAGCTAGCACTTCAGCAGTAGTTGCTTTTGCAATGATTGCTGACGTGTATAAAGGTAGAGTTGGAGCGAAGATTATTGGTAGTATGAATTCATTAATAACCGTATTTATGGCTATGGCTCCTGTGGCTGGAGCATTTATTAATGAAATGATAGGTTGGCGTGGTAATTATGGTATCGTCACTATTATTTGTTTGATATCCTGGATAATGCTATATTTCCAATTGCCAGAAACTAAAAAAGAGTTTGCCACATTTAAAGTAAGGAAAATATCTGGTGATTATTTAAAACTATTAGCTAGTCCAAGTTTTATCTATTCTTCTATTGTGCCAAGTGTCTTTTTTTCTGGGTATATGGCTTTTGTTGCTTGCGGTTCATTCTTATATATGGAAACATATAAATTACATATTTTTTATTATGCTTTGCACCAGGGGGTTATTATTGGGGTGTTTTCTATTGTTAGTATGTATGTTGGCAAGATACATAATTTCATTGGTAGTATGAGAAAAAATATAATTTATAGTACAATATTAAATATATTTGCTACCTTGATGTTTTTTATTTCAGGATTATTTTTTACTGAAAACGTATATTTAGTTACTTGTTCGATGATTCTTTTTTCAACCTCCTCAGCTGTTTGTTACCCGATAGTTTTTGCAAAATCACTAGAAATCTTCCCAGAAATAAAAGGTACAGCATCCTCTTTAGTAATGAGTATGCGTGCTTTAATATGTTTTTTAGTTGTTGCTTTAACTAGCTATTTATATGATGGCACTCTATTTAAGGTATCACTAGTAATATTGTTTTGTTGCATAATAATTATTTTTTCTGTTTATAGAATGTTTAAATTTATTCCTTTTATAGATGAATCTTAATATCCTTAATATATGTTAGGATGTTAAGTATTGGTACATAATGAGGAAACAAATTTCATACCCCAAATTTATTCCGCGCTTATTTGCGGCAATATTGGATTTTTTACTATTATTATTAATTTTGAATCCAGTTATGAGCTTCGTTAGCCATCGGGTATTTATATATAAATTTAAGGAATTTTTTACTGATTACGACATTAATGCTTTTGCCTATCAGGAATTTATGGCTGCAGTACAGAGTCCTGAATTTGCAAAATTTATAACTTTAGGAGAGTTTGTAACTTATTTAATAATTGTTAATGCAATAAGTATAATGCTAACAGGAATATATTTTGTTAGTTTTTGGTATTATTTTGGTTCAACACCTGGAAAATTCATTATGCGTATGCGAGTAGTATCAGAAAATAATTTTGCTAAACCATCGATATTTGCTTTAATAAAGAGGTTTATTTTTTATGTTACTGCTGTAATTGGTATTTGGTCGATTTTATTCAGCAAAAAAGGCCAAGCATTACATGATAAAATGTCGAAAACTATCGTGATTAAGAAGTAGATTCTTATGTTAAAATAATTTTAGATAATGGTAATATACAAAAAAATAGAGCTATAGATATAAGTAAAATTCCCCAGTCAAGTTTATTTGCTTTTCTTATATCAGAAGGAGAGCCAAAATGATTATCTCCTTCATCTCCACTGGAAAAAAATAGATGTAAAACAAAAATTATACTTATAATAGGGATAAAATTTAATAACAACAACCAACCTGAGTGATTATTGTCATGAAGTCTTCTAATCATAACTCCAATATATACAAGATATAAAAATATGTATAATGGTAATAATATTAACGTAAATGGAAAAATTAATAATGCAGTTGAAATCAATAGAAAAATGCCAATATTATGCAACAATACCCAGCCAAAATCAGATCTAGAGGCTCTGTCTTTAAAGTTAAAAGCATTTTTTATTAATAATTTATAAAAACAAGAATTTTTAAAATATGACATAGATATAGTAAATAATTTTTAACCAATTCTTATATCATAAATGTTTGTTATAGTAAATAAATTTATACATTGTATAAAAAACTTAACCTCAAATATACAATCAAGGTGATAATTTCAAAACCAATATAATAATTGAAAGTTTTTATTGGGAATAAATATACAAGTTAAACTTTAGCCTCATTTTTAATATTAACTATATCTTCAAGATTGTAGCCAGTTACTTTAGAAATAAGCTTAGTGTCATCCAGTTCTTCTCGTAACTCTTCTCGTTCTACATCAGCAATACTTCTCATGACTTCTTCTCCTTCTTTTGATGATAATTTATCTAGCAATAATTCCTGAAAATGTTCTTTTTTATCTTCAGGTATAGCTTCTCTAATATAACATAGTACCTTAGACGTGTAAATGAAATCCTGCTTCCTATCTAGTTCAACTGCTATACTAAATTTATCAAAAAATTCCTCCATCATTTTGATTAAATTACGATCTCTAATATGTTTTAACATATATTCCATAATACCAAGAACATTATTCTTAACTATTTCTTCATCAGAAAGCTTATATAAATCAATTAAACTACAATCACCAAACATTAACTTCTGTGCCATTTTTGGATAATAAAATAACTCAGAGAGATTTAGTGGTGCATCATACGGCTTGTTTGCATTTGATATTAATAATGGATAAATTAAAGGCAATTTGACTTTTTTATTTCCATGCTTCTGTTTATGTTTTTCACAAAGTGAAATTATGTAACGCCATAGTCTAAGCATAAACCAATAATATACTGTCGATTGATGTTCTACCAGTACAGTATATACATAAGCTTGATTTTCATCTTTAGTTTTTACAGAAAAAACTACATCACTGTAATTGGTTTTTAACTCATCATCAATAAAACTTTCTTGCTCTGTATGTATTGTAGACAAATCAATTAAAGCCTTAAATTCTGATATTAAATAACGATCCAAAAAGCTCTTTGCAATATCAGGATAACTCATCATTTTTTTAAAAAATATATCATTCTTTTTTTTAATGATTTTTTTCTTTTTGCCTTTAACTTTTTTATTATTTCTCTTTATATATTTCATTGTTATTACCTAGTTTCCTTGTTTAATATAACTACCTAAGATTAAGATAAAAATAAATATATAACCTATAATCCGCTGTGTCAATTAAATTTATAATTATTTTTAAAAAAAATATTTAACTTAAAGATTAAGAAAGTTTAAAGGAAAATTCAATTCTAGTTCAGCGATACTTGATAAAAATGGATTATTAGTTATTATGTGATAAGTTACTAAATAAAAGTTAGGATGGTTATCACTAAAACAGATGAAAACAGATATTTCCCACATACCTCAGCATAAACAATCTTTTCTGCAAAATGTAACTAATATGATTTTAAGAGAAGCAAAGAAGGTCAATGAAGAAATTGCCTTTATTATTTTATATGGTAGCTATGCTAGAGGTGATTGGGTTGATGATAATGTCGGTGGTTATTATAGTGATTATGATATTTTAGTAGTTCCTGTAAATAAAATCGAATATCATCCTTTTTTATGGCATAAAATCAGAGAAAATATTGCTAAATGGAAATTACCTTATTATAAACCAACTCCACAAATCATTGAACATAATATTAAATTTCTGAATAAGAAATTGCAGGAAAATGAATATTTTTTTATCGATATTAAAAAAGAAGGGATAATACTTTATGATTCTGGTAAATATCAATTAGCTGAACCTAAAGATTTTACTCTGAAAGAACGTCAAGCAAAAGCAGCAGATAATTTTGATTACTGGCTACAAAAGGCTAGTAGCTTTTTACCAGGTGTCGAATTTTTTATCCAAAAAAATGAATTGAATAAAGCTGCTTTCTTGTTACATCAAGCAACGGAAAGTTTTTATGCAACAATTTCTTTAGTTTATGCTGATTATAAAAAAAGCACTCATAATTTGGCAGAATTAGAATCTTATATAAATGGTTTAGAACCAAGATTTATCAAAGTTTTTCCTAAGAAAAATGAAGAAGAAAAAAGATTATTTGAACTACTTCGTAAAGCTTATGTTGACTCGAGATATAAACGTTCGTATAAAATAACTAAGGAAGAACTTACATGGCTTATAGATAAAGTAAAATTGCTAGAGGATTTAACTATTAAATGTTGTGAGGAAAAGATTTCTAGCTTTACTGCAAGAACATCATCAAAAAACGGATAATAATTAACTAAAATTATGACAGATATAACGAAACCATTACCAGAATCCTCGCCAGATGAATCGCAATCATTTCTAAAATCACTTAACCCTAAGCAGTTAGAGGCAGTGACTCATACTAAAGGCTCATTACTTATCTTAGCTGGAGCTGGTACTGGTAAGACTACAGTTCTTACTAGTCGTATTGCATATTTAATTCAGCAAGGAATAGTTAAGCCATATAATATTCTGGCGGTAACTTTTACTAATAAAGCAGCAAGGGAAATGCAAGATCGTATTAGTAATCTGATTAATGCAGATGGTTTAAATATTGGTACTTTCCACTCAATTGCAGCAAGGATGTTACGTTCTCACATTCAGTTACTTGATATAGGGATATCACAAAATTTCACTATAGTTGATCAAGATGATCAGATTCGTTTAATTAAAGCTATTGCATTAGAAAATAATATTGATGTTAAAGAATATAAGCCAAAATTATTACATACGATTATTTCCAGGTGGAAGGATCAGTCATTATTACCAACTAATTTAAGTCCAGGAGATGTTAAATACGCTAATCAGAAGATGGCTAAGATAGTTTATCATCAATATCAGCAACAACTAAGCAGTTCAAATGCGGTAGATTTTGGTGATCTATTATTATATTGTAATTTATTATTAGTAAATCATCCTGATATTTTGCAATATTATCAAGATAAGTTTCAATATATTCTTATTGATGAGTATCAGGATACTAACATAGTACAATATTTATGGGCAAGGATGCTTGCAAGTAAAAATAAGAATATTTGCTGTGTTGGCGACGATGATCAATCTATTTATAGTTGGCGTGGTGCTGAGGTAAAAAATATTTTAAAATTTGAACAAGATTTTAAAGGAGCAGCTATAATTAAGTTAGAGCAAAATTATCGTTCTAGTTCTTATATTTTAGAGGCTGCATCAAATATTATTCAACATAATGAAAACCGTCATCCGAAAAAATTATGGACTGATCAACATAAGGGGGAGAAAATTAAAGTTGTTTCTTGTTGGAATGATAAAGAAGAAGCAAGATTTGTTACTAGTGAAATTGAAAAATATTTAAATAAAAAAACTTATCTAGCTAATCAGATTGCTATATTAGTAAGAGCGAGTTTCCAAACTAGAGCTTTTGAAGAAGTATTTATTAGTAATGCTTTACCATATCAGATTATCGGAGGTTTACGATTTTATGAGAGGATGGAAATACGAGATTTACTGGCTTATATTCGTTTAAGTATTAACAATAATGACAATTTAGCTTTAGAGCGTATAATTAACGTACCTAAAAGGGCTATTGGTAATGTTACATTGAAGAAGATCAAGGAATTTGCTGCTGATAATAATGTTTCTATATTTGCGGCAATTATTGTAATGTTAGAGAATAATGAAATTAAAGGTAAGGCAGGTGATAACTTAGAACAATTTGTTGAATTAATTGTTACAGCTGGGAATAAATATCAAGTGGAATCAGCAAAAGAAGCAACAAAATATTTGCTTGAAGCTTCTGGCTATTTAAAAAGCCTTAAAGAGGGTGATAAAAGTGAAGAAACTCGTTCCAGACAAGAGAATATTAACGAAATGCTTAGTGCTATTGACGAATTTGATAATATTAATGAATTTATTGAACATTCAAGTTTAGTTATGGATAATGATTCTTTGGAATCAGATTTTGGTGGTACGATAAAAATTATGACTTTACATGCTGCAAAAGGGCTAGAATTTGATTTAGTATTCTTACCAGGGTTAGAAGAAGGTATTTTCCCACATCAAAAATCCATTAGTGAAGAAGGTCAGGCTGGTTTAGAAGAAGAAAGACGCATTGCTTATGTTGGAATGACCAGAGCACGGAAGCAATTATATTTGACTTACACTAACACCAGGAGATTATATGCTGAAATTACTAATTCTATTCCATCCCGTTTTCTTGCTGAGATTCCAGAAGAAGCTTGTGTAAAGATTTCTTCAAAATCAAAATTAAATTTTCTTGGTTCGCGACATAATTTTTCCATGCAAAATAGCAGCAAGGTTTATAAGAAAGACGATGACAATTCTGGTAAAACTCCTGGAAAAAAGGTAAGACATGAAAAATTTGGTATTGGTATTGTCATTCGTCGGACTGGCCAAAGTTTGGAGATAGTATTTGAAAATGTTGGGATTAAGACGATAAAAGAAGATTATGTCGAGAAGGCTTAATTATATCATTAATTGTGAATTAGAGACGTCGTTGCTCGCTCCTGGTCTAGTAACAATAGGCTTCGATCGCTTGCGTCTATACCTAATTCAAATTACTTGACTATATGGGACTGTTAACAAACAAGTTTATGGTATAAAGATTTCTTTGATTTCTCCTGAATCTTCGGCTATATCTAACCAACTATCTATTGTAAAATCTAATATTACTATTTTTGCTGGAACCATTTGATTTTGAATAAGCTCATCATATTTAGCGGTATTTTTACTAGAAAGTCTTGTTATCACATTATAAATAATTGGATTATGGCCAACTATTAAAATATTTTTGTCTTTATCTTCTTGATTTTTAATTAATTCTATTACTTTTTCTTCAGACTCCCTATATAAATCTGTTACTATTTCAATATTTGACACAATTTTATCTTCTGGGTCGTTAGGGTTATCTATAATTATATTTGCCGTTTGCACAGCCCTTTTTACATAAGATACTAATACTTTATCTAGATGATAATCATCGATAAATTCTCTAGCTTTCGCTGCTTCCTCTTTACCTTCCTCGGTAAGCAGCCTTGCGACATCCTCTTTGTTTTTTCCATCTTCTGTAGTAGCATGACGCATTAAAAATAATCTCATATAACCTCTTACTTGCTATATTTTTTTACTTAAAAAAATTGCTCCTTGACATATTTTTTTTACTAACTCTTTACCTATTTTAGCAAACTTTGCCTTGCTGCTGTGATTATCCATAGCAATATGTTTATGCTCAGTTTCATCTTGCTTAAATTTTTTGATTTTCTGTAATAATTTACCTTTCTCTCCTGAGGCCTTAAGATAATCTATTTGCTGCTGATAATGATTTTCAATAACTTCCTCAACAGCTTCAGTAACTAGCATTGCAGTTTTAGGATCGATTTTAGCGCTGATTGCGCCAAGCAAATAACCACCAAGATTCCATATTGGCATTAATGCAGTTGGTCTTGATTTTCCTTTAGCTATTTCTTTAGCAAAATAATCTAAATGTTCTAATTCTTGATCTAACATATGAATTAGTAATTTCTTCTGCTCTTTATCTTTGGTATATTGAATTTGCCCAGCATAAATACGATTAGCTCCTAATTCTCCTGCATGATCAACTCGGATAATTTCTGCTAATTTCTTCTCATGTTCTGAGTTAAAGATTGGTCTTGGCATCAGTACTTAATTATTTTATATTTTTATTTTCTTATATAAAAATATTGTAAACAAAAACAAATTTAAAAGCAAATTCCATTCTGTCATAGAGAGATTTAAAATTACTAATGCTGGTTTATCACAAGCAGCTATTTGCTTAGAATATAAAATCTTTTGAAAATCATCTACTGAAACATTGTCAGCAATAGATACTAAAGGTTTGCAAGCTTTAGATAATTGAAATATTTCATGCTCGATAGCTGCATGATAACCAGCAAGCAATATGCTGCAAATTATGGTTATTAATATATATGTATCTGCTTTGCGTTGATATTTTGGATTATTAATAGCGATTATAGTACTAGTAATAAATATTAAATAGGGGAAGCGCTGATAAATGCATAATGGACAAGGACCTAAATCCATAGCATATTCGACAAAATAAGCAAATCCAAGGGAAATAATTGATATAATCAATAATAATTTATAAATTAAACTTAGTTTAATTGACATATTTTATTGGTAATAGTATTTTACAGATTAATTATAATTATGTAGTGTAATAGCTTATTTTTCAAGGATTTTTATATATTAGAGACTATGACGATAAATATTGACGATTTAATGAGCAGTTCTGCCTGGCCATTTGTCCAAGCAAAAAGAATTTATGATAATATCAAAGGCGAAGTACCAGAAAAAGGATATGTATTATTTGAAACTGGCTATGGCCCATCTGGAGTGCCGCATATTGGTACTTTTGCTGAAGTAACCAGAACAACGATGGTACGCAAAGCATTTGAACAAATTTGTAATATTCCAACAAAATTAATTTGTTTTTCTGATGATATGGATGGTCTGCGTAAAGTTCCAACTAATATCCCAAACGTTGATATGGTAACAAAACATTTAGGAAAATCTTTAAGTAATATACCTGATCCTTTTGGTGAAAAAGAAAGTTATGGTGATTATATGAATGCTAAGTTGCGTTCATTTTTAGATAGTTTTGGTTTTGAATATAATTTTTATTCTGCAACGGAAATGTATAAATCTGGTAAATTTGATCACATGATGATCAAAGTTATTGAAAAATACCAAGATATTATGGATCTGATGTTACCGACATTGCGGGATGAACGTCGCAGCACTTATTCTCCTTTTATGCCAATATGCCCTGAAACTGGTATAGTACTACAAGTGCCAATAGAAAAAGTGAGTTTAGAAAATAAATCAGTATTTTATCGTAATGATAATAATGAGCTTATTGAAACGTCAGTGACAAAAGGTGGTTGTAAATTACAATGGAAGCCTGATTTTGGTATGCGTTGGGCAGCTCTTGATGTTGATTATGAAATGTATGGTAAAGAGCATCGACCAAATGCTGAAATTTATACTAAAATTTGTAAAATTTTAGAAGGCAAAGAGCCTGTACAATTTTTTTATGAGTTATTTTTAGATAAAGATGGTAGTAAGATTTCTAAATCAAAAGGTAATAGCATCAGTGTTGATGAATGGATGCATTATGCTCCTTTAGAGAGTATGTCATTATTTATTTATCAATCTCCAGAAAAAGCTAAACGTTTATATTTTGATATAATTCCGAAAAGCGTTGATGAATATTTAACATTTAATAAAAAATATCATCAGGAAGAAGATATAGCTAAACGTCTTAACAATCCAGTATTTCATATTCATCATGGTAATGTGCCCAAAATTAATAATTTTGGTATTAGTTTCAGTTTATTATTAAACCTAGCATCAGTATGTAACCCTGAGGATAAATCAGTACTTTGGGGTTTTATTAGTAAATATGCTACAGAAGCAACGCCTGAAAATGCACCATATTTAGATCATATGACTGATTTTGCGATAAATTATTATAATGATTTTGTTAAAGATACTAAAAATTATCTAGCACCAAATGATAAACATAAAGAATTATTACAGCAAATAGTTACTATGTTAGAGGGTGTGGATAGTGAGATAACTGGTGAAGAAATTCAGAATAACATTTATGCTATTGGTAGAGAAGCAGGTTATGAAAATTTACGTGATTTTTTCAAGGAATTATATCAAATATTACTTGGGCAAATATCAGGCCCTCGTCTTGGCTCATTCTTTAAATTATTTGGTATTAGCGAAACCATAAAACTAATAAATTCTAAAATAAAGTTATGAAAAAATATCAATTTAATAAATTAATCCGTAGTAAATTACCAGCTAAAATGGTAACCGAGGGGATTTTAGTAAATAGTAAGATTTTATCCGATTCAGAATATATAGCTGAGTTAAAGCGTAAATTATTAGAAGAAGCTGATGAAGTCGTAAATGCAACTACTGATAAAGCATTAGCTGAGGAATTAGCTGATGTTTTAGAAGTGATCGATGCAATAATAAGAACAAGTAAAATTACTAGGGAAGATATAGAGCAAGTAAAGCTTGATAAAAGAAATATTAATGGTGATTTTAGTCAGGAAAATTATATTAATTATATCGAAGTAGCAGAAGATAACCGTCCTGTCATTGCATATCTGGAAAATAAAAATCGACATTATAGATACGAAAAAGATTAAATTTATTTATTTTAATCAAGTAGAAACCCCATCATTGTAAAGATTACATAATTTGTTGATAAAGAGCGTCATCATTGGAAGGTTACATAATTAATGACTATTATTTGAATTTAATACATAACAAGTATAGGCAGCAGCTAAAGCATCAGTTTCATCTAAGCTTACTTGTTTTTTAAGCCCTGATAAGATAATTTGTATCATATGCTGTAGTTGCTCTTTTTCAGCATGACCTGTGCCTACTACGGTTTTTTTGATAAGATTAGGCTTATATTCATAGAAAGGAAGATCATGTTTACCAATTAAAGACATTACTGCACCTCTTGCAAATCCTAATTTTAGTGAAGAATTAGCATTTTTATTAACAAAAGTTTCTTCCATTGCGAATATATCAGGCTGATGCAGGTTAATGATATTTTCAATAGAACTTACAATAAAGGCTAATCTTTTATGGATTTGTTGCTCACTGCTTGTCTTGATTAAACCACTATCAATATATTTTATTTTAGAGGCTTCATCAGTGATAATTCCCCAACCTAAACTAACTAATGCAGGATCGATACCTAATATTTTCATCTAGCTGCTAACTTATCCTCTTTTTTTAATAATTGATATAATACTGGAATAACAAAAATAGTGAAAATAGTACCAACTAACATCCCCCCGACAATGACTAAGCCAATGGAATTTCTACTTGCAGCACCTGCACCACTAGCAATAACTAAGGGTACAGCTCCACAAATTGTAGCGATACTAGTCATTAAAATCGGACGTAGACGTAGACTCGCTGCCTTAATTAAGCTTTCCCTAATTTTCAAACCTTGCTCCCTTAATTGATTAGTAAATTCTACTATCATAATTGAATTTTTAGCAACTAAACCAATTAAAGTAACCAATCCAATGTTACTATACATATTGACACTATTACCAAATAGTAATAATGCAAGCACCCCGCCAGTGATTGAAAATGGTACAGCCATTAAAATTAATGCAGAATCTAAAAAGCTTTCAAATTGCGCTGATAATACTAAATAGATAAATATTAGAGCAAATAAGAAAGTAATTAATGAACCAGTATCAGATTCTTGCATCCGTTCAATTTCTCCTAGATATGCTATTTTAGTATTGTTACTATCAAGTAATTCGCCAGCAATTTGTTCAATTACTTTTACAGCTTCAGCTAAATCGTAATCATTATTCTTATCAGCAGAAATATTAATAGAGCGAGAGTTGTTATAATGCTCATATTCTTTAACGGTAATTTTTTCAATAATATCAGCTACAGTTTCAAGTGGTAGCATTTCAAGATTTTCATTTCTAATAGAGATTTTACTTAAATCTGCAATTTGTTGACGCTCTTTCTCATTATAACGTAGAATAACATCATAAATATCATTACCCATTCTAAAATCACCAACTTTTTTTCCAGCAATAAGATATTGTATTGTCCGTCCAATAGTATCTAAATTAACACCATATCTGTATGCCTTTTCTTTATTTATTACTATATCTAATGTTGGTGTTGATGATTTAAAATCTCTTTCTATTCCTTCAAAGATTGGGTTTTGTTCCATACGCCTGACAAATTCTTTAGAAATTTCATCAATTTGCTGATATTCAAGTGAAGTAACTAAATTAAATTCTATCAATTTATCCGACCCAGGTCCACCGAGCGATCTTGGACTTATAGCAAAAATGGACATCCCAGGAAGAGCAAAAAGCTTTTGGTTTAGTTCATCTTTAATTTGATCTTGTAATTTATCTCTTTTGTTCCAATTTTTTAAAGAGATAAAAGCAAATCCTTTTTCACCACCACCCCAACCAATAACTTGGAAAAAGCCTTTTATATCTTTATGACTAGCAAAAATTTGCTCAGCTTGAATTATGGTTTTTTCTGATTCTTTAACACTTGATCCTTCAGGACCATCAAAAATTACCATTAAGTATCCCTGATCTTCATCTGGAATAAAAGATTTACTAACATACATAAAACTTAATACTAAAATAACTATAGATAACCCACAGCCTGCAAAAAATTTCCCTTTATTATTTAGAGTTATCTCTAAAGCATTAATATACTTAGTTTGCAATAATTTTAAATATTCATCAAATTTCTGTAAAAAAACAGGCTTTGCTTCCGAGTGAGCTTTAATCATTCGACTAGCCATCATTGGAGTAAGTGTTAAAGCAACAAACCCAGAAAATAATACATAAAAAGCCAGTGTCCAAGCAAATTCAATGAATAATTTACCAAGAAAACCTTCAATAAAACCAATAGGTAAAAACACAGAAGCTAAGGTTAAAGTCATGGCAATAACAGCAAAACCAACTTCACGTGAGCCAGCAAAGGCTGCTTCCATAGCTGGCAGTCCATTTTCATCGTGATGACGAAAAATATTCTCCATCATCACAATGGCGTCATCCACTACTAAGCCAATAGCAAGAATCATTGCAAGTAATGTAAAGCTATTAATTGAAAAGCCAAGAAAATACATCATCGTAAATGTTCCTATCAAGGAAACAGGAATGGTAACTAGTGGTATGAGAGTTATTCTTATAGAAGCTAAAAAGATAAAAGTGACTAACCCAACTAGAATAATAGCTTCAAAAATAGTAAAAAACACTGCGTTAACAGCACTGTCTACTGGAATAGCGGTATCAAAGGCTATTTCTATTTTCACTCCTTCTGGTAGGTTTTTACGAATTTTTTTAAGTTCTTCTCTGACTGAATCTGATAACTCTAATATATTAGCTGTTGATTGTTTTACTAAACCAACTGCCATTGATCTTTTACCATTATATCTTAGAATAACATCATTATCTCTTGACTTTAATACAACTTTAGCAATTTCACCTAATTTTACTATAGTACCATCGGGATATTTCTTAACAATAATATTAGCAAATTCTCCAGGTTTATTTAATGAAGCGTTTAGTCTTAAATTAAAATCTTTTATTTCAGTTTTAATTTGTCCTGCTGGATAATCTTTATTTTGCTCTAAAATTACCTGTTCAATTTCAATTGGAGTAATGTTATGTTCTAATAGCTTGCTGTTAATTGGTTCGATACGCATAGTATATGTTCTAGCACCAAAAATTATTGATTCACCAACAGTAGGTAATTTTTCTAATACTGACTTAATTTCATTATCAGAGATACGAGTTAATTCTAAA
This sequence comes from Rickettsiaceae bacterium, assembly GCA_013214485.1. Classification (GTDB taxonomy): domain Bacteria; phylum Pseudomonadota; class Alphaproteobacteria; order Rickettsiales; family Rickettsiaceae; genus JABSSF01. The sequence goes on from JABSSF010000011.1 coordinate 24,588, forward strand.
TCATCATGGCGATCACTATTTATACTAAGCCATAGGCTTGGCTGGGCATCTGCGTCTAATTTTTCCACTTGTGGCAGTGCCATATCATCTGGGAAAATATTGCTTAATTTTGATATCTTAGAACGCACATCATTTAAAGCAATTTCAATATCTGCATCTAAATCAAATAATAAACTAATATTACTACTACCTGCAGAGCTTTTCGATGATATTGATTTTAAATTTTTGACATTCTTTACAGCTTTTTCTATTCGAGTAGTAATTTGCTTTTCCATGTAAAGTGCATCGGCATCTGAGTAATTAGCATTAATATTGATTATTGGCGGTGAAATATTTGGTGTGCCTCTGATTTGTAATTTAGTATAAAATACTCCCCCTAGTGTCATAATTATTAAACTAAGCACTATAGTAAATACTGGTCTTTTTATACAAATATCAGTTAATAACATTTTAATATACCATTATGAGATTATTTTGGTAGTATCACCTTTGCGTTATCAAATACTTTAGTAAGCCCCTCAATAACAATAGAATCCCCTTCTTTCAGGTCATTACTAGTAAATTCAATCATATTGTCAGTTCTTGTTTTAGTATTAATATAAACTTGTTTGACAGTATTTTCTGTGGTGATTTTATAGACAAAATTTCCTTTATTGTTTCGCAAGACAGCTTTTTCAGGAACAGCTAATCCTTGATGCTGGTTATAAATAATTTCTGCATCAATAAAAATGCCATGAGTAATATTATTATTTGCTGGAAATTTTGCTTTAAGAGTTATAGTACCTACATTAGATATATAATTGGCAACAGATTCTATAATACCAATAATTTGCTTATCATCATTATCTTTTATAGTAATTTTTGAGTGATCATCTATTTTGCCAAGGAAATTTCCAGGAAGCTCGATAAACATTATTTTATCACTATTTTCTGCAATAATACTAAATAAATAATCACCAATTTTTACATCATCATTTATTTTTGCTCTAATTACCCCAATATAACCATCAAATGGAGCAGTTATAATCATTTGATTATATTTATCAGTTGCTAATACTAAATTAGATCTGGCCGTTTCTAATGATACTTTAGATTTACTTAGAACTTCTTCACTAATTATCTTTTTCTTATATAATGATAAATCCCTATTATAACTTACCTTAGCTGAATCAAATGCTGCTTCGGTCTTAGCTTTATTTGTTTTAGCTATTTCGGTATCAATACTGATCAAAACCTCGCCAGCATTTACGATGCTATTTTGTTTAGCTAACACGGTATCTACTACACCATTTACTTTAACATAATAATCCCGGCTGTTTTCAGCTTGAATTTTACCACTAGCTAGATGTTTTTCATGAAAATCTTGAACTGTAACTTTTGTTGGTTTGACAAATACAGGAGGAAAATCATTTGCAACAGCTATATGTGGTAATACCGATATTAGTAATATAATTAAAAACCTAAACATAAATACATATATTTTATAGCAAACAGACCAACATATCATATTTTTAGTGGAATGTCACTAGTGGAATTAAAAATGTATAAGCAGGGCAATTTAAAAGTCGCAATCAAAGATTACAAATTACTCTTGAATAGAAACTTATAAAAAACCAATTCTTGTAAACTTTTTAAAAACAATATT
>JABSSF010000110.1 GCA_013214485.1 Rickettsiaceae bacterium
ACACTATAATTAAGCTACTACGGCTGGAATAGATGCATACCTATGATTTAGTGGTGGGAAAGTATGAGTTATTTCTAGAGACGTAGCTCGGTAATTTCTTGCAATTGCAGGACGGTGAGAAATCAGAGATTCTCACAAGATGAATAGGAAAAATATTACAGAAACTACTGAAATGATTGATCCTACTCTGGCAACTACGTTTCAATACATATAAGAGTCAGGATAGTCAGAATAACGTCGAGGTATTCCTGCTAATCCTAAGAAGTGCATTGGGAAGAATGTAAGATTGACCCCAATAAACATTAATGTAAATTGAATCTTTAATCATTTAGGATTTAAAGTTAATCCCACTATTAAAGGGTATCAGTTAATAAAAGCTCCTATTAACGCGAATACAGCTCCTATTCTCAATACGTAGTGGAAATGTGCGACCACATAGTAAGTATCGTGAAGTACGACGTCAATAGAAGAGTTAGAAAGAACAACACCAGTTAATCCACCAACTGTAAATAGAAAAATGAATCCTAAAGCTCATAATAATGAAGGTGTAAAAATAAATCGCGCCCCGTGAAGAGTTCCTAATCATCTAAAAACCTTAATCCCCGTTGGAACGGCAATAATTATAGTAGCAGAAGTGAAATAAGCTCGAGTGTCCGCGTCCATCCCTACAGTAAATATATGGTGAGCTCATACAACAAAACCTAAAATTCCAATAGCTAGTATGGCATAAACCATTCCTAGTACTCCGAATGTCTCCCTCTTTCCTCTCTCTTGGGCTACGATGTGTGAAATCAGACCGAATCCTGGTAGAATAAGAATATATACTTCAGGATGGCCGAAAAATCAGAATAGATGCTGATAAAGAATAGGATCACCACCCCCTCTAGCGTCGTAGAATGATGAATTTAGATTACGGTCGGTTAGAAGTATAGTAATAGCTCCTGCTAATACGGGTAATGATAATAAAAGTAATACAGCTGTAATTAAAACTGCCCATGCGAACAATGGTATACGGTCAAGGATTATCCCGAATACACGTAAATTACCTAAAGTTCTAATGAAATTGACTGCACCTAGAATCGATCTAACACCGGCTAAATGTAAGGAGAAAATAGCAAAGTCGACTGATCTACCAGCGTGAGCAATATTTCTAGATAATGGAGGATAAACAGTTCACCCTGTACCTGCACCCCTCTCCACCAAAGATCTTGTTAATAGTATAATTAATGCAGGCATTAAAAATCAAAATCTTATATTATTTATTCGAGGGAAAGCTATATCGGCAGCTCCTAACATTAGTGGAACCAATCAATTTCCGAACCCACCAATCAGAATAGGTATAACTATAAAGAAAATCATAATAAAAGCGTGAGCCGTTACAATGACATTGTAAATTTGATCGTCGCCAATTAGTCTACCAGCTTGACCTAATTCCATACGAATAATCATTCTTAATCCAGTACCTACTATCCCAGATCAAGCCCCAGCCATTAAATATAATGTCCCAATATCTTTATGGTTACAAGACCATAATCATTTAATTTTTATTGAATTAACTTAATGAATTATACTCCCCCTCATCAATATACTGCTAAATACAGAAATAATCACACCACGTCCACGAAGTGTCAATATCAGGCTGCGGCTTCAAAACCAAAGTGATGCCTTATTCTATACTCACCTTTCAATTGGCGCAGTAAACAAACATCTAAGAATAGTGTACCCACAATTTCGTGTAATCCATGAAATCCTGTGGCAATAAAAAAGGTTGAACCATAAACCCCATCGGCAAAAGAAAATGAAGCTTCATAATATTCTAAACCTTGAAGTATAGTGAAATATACCCCCAAAACTACAGTAACTACGAGACCTCATTTAGTCTGATCATAGTCCCCATTCATCAGTGCATGATGAGCTCAAGTGACTCTCACACCCGAAGATACTAAAACAATTGTGTTCAGTAAAGGAACACCAAATGGATTAAAAGGTATGATCCCAGCCGGAGGTCATACTGCCCCTGCTTCAACATTGGGAGCTAAACTAGCATGGAAATAAGCTCAGAAAAAACTCAAAAAGAAGAATACTTCCGAAGTAATAAATAATATTATACCTCACCGCCACCCTAATTCTACGATTGCACTATGCAATCCTTGAACCGCACCTTCTCGACTAATATCTCGTCATCATTGGAATATTACTATTCCAAGTAATACTATTCCTACGAAGAATAAAGTTATTCTTTGAAGGTGAAATCAAGATACTATTCCTCTAGTTAAATATAAACCCCCCATTGATCCATACAAAGGTCATGGTGATTCATCTACAATATGATAAGGATGTTGAATAAAATTTGACATATTTTAGGAGAGCAAAGCCCATCTTCAACCCCCAAAGTTGATATTTTTTAAACTACCCCAAATTACTGAGAGGACTTACCTATATAAGAATTAAAAATTCTCTATCAATTTGATTACTTCAGTAATAAAAATAAACTTAATTCCTTTCGTACTAAAAGTTCTTGTGTAAATTTTAGATAGAAACCAATCTGATTCGCATCGATCTAAACTCAAATCATGTATGGATTAACTGTCGAACAGACAACCTTAATTAAATGCTGCTTTAACTAAGCTCCATAATTCAACATCGAGGTCGCAAACAATTATTTCGATAGGGTCTCTAATAATTATTACGCTGTTATCCCTAGAGTAGCTATTTCCTTATATTTCATAAAGATCTTTGTATGTTAAATTATCTAATAATAATATTATATTTTACCCCAAACAATCTACGAATATTTTTTGTAGTAAGTTTACGTAGTTAGCTTCATAGGGTCTTATCGTCTTAAAATAGCGAAGCAGTTTTTTCACTGCTAGAAAAATTCAACTTAAAATAAAATATAATCTCCCAATACTCCCATTCATACATGCCCTCAATTAAAAGGCTAATTATTACGCTACCTTAGCGCGAAAGCGGCTATTGAAATTTTTCATTGAGCAGGGGGTGCTTTTACTTAAAGCGATGTTTTTGATAAACAGTTCAGAGAACGTTTGTCGAGTAATTTATTCGTTGATAATCTACTAATATGTTGATAACTTTATAATAGTTTTCACAGAAGATTTTACTAATACAAATATAGTTTATTTGGTTTAATTATTTTTCCACATAGTAATTAAAGAGAAATAAAAATTTGGTTTTAAGTAAACTTTTACATTTGTAAACAATATCAATTTTTATTTTATGATTTAAATATCTTCTCGTTTTGGTGATAACAACTTTTCTCGTTATCAATACTTTATTATTATGCATTGGTTGGACCAATTGGTGAAAATAACCAGATATAAGTAAATAAAGCATATCACTTTTTTATACAAATTAATCTTTAGTTTTAAACCTAAATCATTGTTATATAAAAATATTACTTTTTCGGGAAAACAGCTATAGTTAAAGTTCATTTGCCCATAATGCTAAAGGGAAATATTCTTTATAAATTAAATGTATTTAATAGTAAAAAATTAATTTGATATTTTGTAATTCTTTGTTGAAGAAATTTATTTTAGGAACTTTTTCTAAAATTCCCACTATGCTACGACTTATCTCATTTCTGAGAGCGACGGACGATATGTGCACTCTTTAAAACCTTTTCATTAAATCTTTTGCAATTTAATTACTAGCAAATCCTTTTGTACTTATTTTTATAAATAATAACATAATAGTAACTCAATTCTCCTTAAATATATCTGCATATCATTTGAATTAGGAATAAACTTCTAAGTTTTTTCTAAGCAACCACACACAAGAAAAATTTAAGTAAGATAAAGTGAGGTTTATCAAATTAAAGATCAAGTTCCTCTGCCGGGGATAAAGAGCCCCCATGTTGGTTAAATTTTATGAATAATCAATAATTACTTTAACTTTTTAACAATGATTATAACAGAAGTCTAACTCTGGTTTATACTATCATTTTCGAATTTTTATTAAATCAAAATTATTAATCGATTACGACTAGAGATGGTAATTTTGATTTATTAATCCTATAAATTTAGGGTAAAGAAAAAGTGTAACCGCGGCTGCTGGCACTTTATTGACCTCTTTTATAAATTAATTTTTCTAAAAATTTCCCCTACTGCGAATTATTACCTTTTGCATGTAAAATTAAATTGTTGCCCTTTTTTGCTACAACTAAACAATTAATAACCTTAAAAATTAAATCTTATAAGTGGAAATTATATGTAATGAATTATACTAGATTATTTTTATTCTCCTATTTTTGACATTCTTAGAGATCTATGTTCACTTAGATATAAAGATCTTAAAATTGTGAAAACGTAAGCTTGAATACAAGCTACCGCACACTCTAATGTGACTAGTAATACCAGACCAATTATTAGGCAGACTAAAACAATACCTCCCAGCCTTCTACCTTGACCTCCTAATAGCACTAAGAGAAGGTGTCCCGCAACTATATTTGCTGCCAGCCGAACTGCTAATGTCCCTGGTCGAATCACTAATCTAACGGTTTCAATAATAACTATTACTGGCATCAACGCACCAGGAGTTCCTTCAGGAACTAGGTGAGCAAGATTATAATTCAATTGTTTCACAACCCTCAAGATTATTTTTCCTAACCATAGAGGTAGGGCTAGACTTAAGGTAAATCTCAAATGTCTAGATGATGTGAATACGTAAGGTATTAAACCTAGAAAATTTGTTATAATAATGAACATGAATATTCTCAATAAAATAAGGAATCTCCCCGGTCTTACTATTTTACCGAAGATTGGCCGAAGCTGATCAACGAATAGCTCTACAATTCAAGTAAAAAACTTTTCATATTGCCCCTTTACTAATCAATATCCTTGTGGGATGAAAAACAAAACGGAAAGAGCAGCTAGTCAATTTCCTCTAAACTCAAAG
>JABSSF010000111.1 GCA_013214485.1 Rickettsiaceae bacterium
CAGCTGAAAAAGTAAAAGCAGATGAAATTAAGAAATTAGCTGAAGAAGCTCAAGAGAAAGCAGCAAAAGCTAAAGCTAAAAAATTAGCAGATGCGGCAAAGAATGCTGTAAATTTAGCTAAATTTAATAAAATGGTTGCGATGCAAGAAGCAGCTAAACAAGAAGAAGAAGCGAAAGCTAAAGCGAAGAAGTTAGCTGATGCAGCAGCTGAAAAAGTAAAAGCAGATGAAATTAAGAAATTAGCTGAAGAAGCTCAAGAGAAAGCAGCAAAAGCTAAAGCTGAAAAATTAGCAGATTTAGAAAAGCAAATTGCCGAAGCTGAAAAGAAATTAGCTGAAGATACAGAAAAAGCAGAACAACAAAAAGCTAAAGATGATGCAGATAAGATCAACAAACAGAAGCAAATAAATGATGATTATAATGCTAAATTAGGTGAGTTAGAAGAAGAATTTGCAAATAAAGCAGATGCTGCAAATCAAGAAACAAATGAAAAGCTTAAAGCTATAAAAGAAGCTGAGAAAAAAGTAAAGAAAGATACTAAAAAAGCTATAAAAGCTTTAAAGCAGGTTGATACAGAAGCTGAAGATAATTTGGCAAAAAATATTAAGTTTTTTGCAGAAGTATTAGAGCCAGAAACCGCTAGAAGAAATGCAGAAAAAATTCAAGAATTAGAGAATGAAAAGCAGCAGCAAAATCAAAAAGCTAGAGAAGAATTAGATAAAAAAACACAAGAGATGCTAGCTAAAATAGAAGCTGATGCTAAAGCTGTAGAAGAACAAGCTAAAAAAGCAAAAGAAGAAGCAGATGCTGCTTATAACAAGAAGATAGAAGAAATAAATAAGCAAATAGCTGAGCTAGATGAAGAAATTGCAAATGCTAAATCACAGCAGATTGATTACAATACAGACGCTATAGATGATCAAATAGAAGAGTTATTAGACTTAAAAGGTAAAGATTTAGCTAATAAAATAAAGGCTCAAAATAACAAAATAAAAAGTCTTAAAAAAGGATCTCAGCTTAAAGAAGAAATGCATCAAATTAAAATGCAAGCATTCGACGGTCTAAAAAAGGAGTTAGAACAAAATGACGATTTAGCAAAATTACAAGCTAAACATAAGCAAGAAAATGATGCAGCTGATAAAGAATCAATGGATGCGGAAGCAAGAGCTATTGGCAGAAAAGTAAAAAATAACAAAGAATTTAACCAAAAACTTGATGCTTTAGACAAGCAAGCAGGAGATGCTGAATTGGATGTTGATATTAAGAATATTGCAGACAGAGTAAACACTGAGAAAAAGCAAGAAGAATTAGATCAAGAGATTGAAAATAAGAAAAATGAAATTGCAAAATCTCAAACAACATCTGAAAACCTTGAGTTAGATCAAGAAATTGCAGATATTGCATTTGATATTAAGAAACAAGAAATAGAGCAGAAACTAGCTGATTTAGATAAGCAAGAAAAAGAGTTAAATCAAGTTGTTGATAATAAGCCTGCACTTAATAATGATGCTGAAGAAAATGAAGCAATGATAGCTTTAAGAAAGCAGATAGCTGATCTAGAAGCAAGAATAGCACAGCGTGAAAAAAACATAAATAAAGCTGAAAAAGATTTAAACGCAGCTAAAGATGATTTAAAAGATGCTGTAATAGATTACGGTGAAAAACAAGAATTAAATCATTTACTAAAAAAAGGCAAAGACATAAAGCTGCAACAAAATGCTGGTAAGATAATTCAGCCATCTACAGGTAGTGTTGATTATGGAATAGATGAAAACCAAATTGATTATAACCAAATCAAACAACTTCAAGATAAGATAAATGAATTAAAAGATGATGTTGTAAAAGCAGAGCTTGAGTTTGCAGAATATTTTAACGAAAAAGTTGCAGATATATTAGGTAACAAAGACCTAACTACAAAAGTAATGCAAGAGATAATAGAACTTTTAAAGTCACAAATATCCGTTTTTCATATGGAGAGAGATGCTAAAATAGCAGAATTAGAAGAAACGGAAACAGAAGCTGAAGATTTACAAGAGTATTTTAGAAGCTTAGGGGCAGATGAAAGCAAAATTAAAATAGACTTTGTTACATGTTCTCTAGAACTACTAGTTGTTGATTATAATGCAAAAATGGCAAAGCTAATAGAGAATGATATAGGTATTAATGCTGATTATAATGATGAGTTATTAGTTGGATTAAACCTTGATGACAATATAGATAATATCAATAATAATCATTTAGAATTATTAGTTGATGCTTTACCATTTGGCGGTAATAATCATTAATATAATCTAGTATTAAACTAGTAAACAACTCTCTAAAGGTACTCTACTTCACATAAGTAAAGCACTTTTTTTTATGTCACTTCTTTAAGATACAATCCAGAAAAAAATGTATGTAATTTAATCAAATCTGGATCACCACGCCGACAAGCTGACTCGTGATGACGGCTTCTTTCCCCCTTTTTACTACTTTGTTAACAGTCACATACAATAATGACGGTTTTTTTTCTCTACTTGGTTTTATCATGACGTCCATATATGACGGTCTGCCCCCTGTGTAGAGTTAACTATCATCCATCGTCCCCAGAACAATATTTATCATAATAGGCTTCATAAGTACCAGAAGAGTGAACATGATCATATTTATTAATAATATTTGTTACTTGCTGATGTATTTTTGAGTTCTTTGCATTTTCATCGATCTCAAGGAGAGTCCAGAAGAGAATATTATTAACATTATCTTGCAGAGCATCCTTAGGAAGATAGTTATTATCCATTTCTAAATTTTTTAGAATATATTAACACTGATTAACTGCTTCGGAATAGTTACAATTTTTTATAAGTTTTGATAATGTATAATAGTTATATTCAAGTGATGTAGTTTTTAGCAAGTTATAAAAAGTGTTAAAAATTGTATAGCCATACCCAGTAGTTGGAATAGGGGCATCATTTATTCCCCATTTATAGCTTCTATTTTGATAGAAATCACCATGGAAAAATAGATTATTAGGTGTAAGCTTGAATGTTGATTTTACATATTTTGCCATTTTATATCCTCCATTAAATAAAAAAGTTAAATATTATAATTACTATAATATAATAATGAGATTAACAAAGTTTTAAAATACAAGTTTAATTTTTTAATTTCCAGCATACCTCATATAATACTAATGTTAGTTATATGAGATATGCGTTCTCCTGGAAAAAGATAGCGTTTTTTACCTAGCATATTGTGTTAACTTGGGTATACCTAAAACTACTGGTAATCTTATTATTTTTTCGGGGTAATACATACTACCCAATCATCATTTTCTAGTATTTGATACATGTCATATATTTTATCAGAAAATATTTTATCTATAACATGATTTCCCTTTAAAGCTTTCCATTCTGATTTAGAAAAACTTGAGAGCTGTTCACTATAATTATCATTACTTGTTTTAAATTCATCATTATCGGAGATACATAAATTATTAAAAGTATCTTCAAGTGTTTGACTAACATTAGATAGTTCCTTGCGCTTATTGATATAATTTATAGTATGTTTAGATGTATTAGCTTCGTTATGAGTATTAGCTTCGGTATGAAATACCTCAACGTAGAATTCAGTTTCTAGATTGCTTTTACTATGTTGATTCAATACACTATTGTAATAAACACCAGCTTCTTGTATTTTCATATTTTCAGTAATATCAGCATTATTAAAACTATGTATATTATGTTTTTGTTTAGAACATGTTTTTAATTTATCTAAATCCTTTTTATAAAATGCTGCAGCTATTAGAGCTATAAAACAATGAAAGCTAAGTATTATTTTATTTATATCCCATTTTTTATAGATACAATTATAATTCTTATGATTCTCCATTTTATAATTTGGATTTGTTAATTTGTAGTATGTATAATTTTCTGCTTTAGTCATAATAATACCTACTTATTTATAAATTTAACTACCTGAATATGGATTAGAAATTTGTATATTAATGCTATTTGTTTTTATATAAAATTCCTTTTTTTAAGCACTGTTTTGTAGTAAGATTGCTTTTTATATAAAATCTTCCTCCTAATTATATAGCTTTTTCTATACCTAACCTCCTATTTTCTAACTCATTATTCAGGTTTTAGGTTTCAAGATAATTGTCTTGCTACCCATAACTAGATAATAAAATAAATACTTTTTAAAAACTATTAGCAATTGACCCTAATCGGTTGCTTAAGGTAAAAAACCTTATATAAATTTTACTCAAAATATAACAATTATCTAGTGTTTTATATGCTATATCTCTGATAAACAGTGCTAGTTAGCTATGTAGTTATTTTAATTGTTAATTTTAAGATATTAAGAAAAAAAATTATTAATTGTTTAAGTAGTAGACAAGAAGTTATAAAATGTATAGAACATTTGTGTATGAACAAATTATGCTTAGTATTAATAAATGGCTTTTAAAACTAGTGATCAAGAAAATAAAGCAATATATTCTCAGGGTTTAAAAACTATAAGTGGTGTTAATTTTACCTATAGAGAGATAGATGTTATTGCATGTTTAGTAAATCAAAGAGCTGAAAAGAAAGTTGCAGCAATATTATCTGTATCACCAAAAACGGTTAATGCTCATGTACGCAATATAATGATTAAATTATCTTGTAATTCAAAAGAAGACATTATCGATTTTATAGAAAACTCAGGCAAAATTTTATTAATAAGAAGATATTACAGTAACTTATTAATACTTAATTCTTTTTTGCTGAAATTAAAAAAAATTGCTCAAGTTATAAATCGCAAAAATATAAATTGTTCTATTATATAGGAAGCTTGCAAAAATAACTTTAATATTTAATAGGTTTTATAATGTAATTCCACTCTCCTTTAAATGACTCA
>JABSSF010000112.1 GCA_013214485.1 Rickettsiaceae bacterium
CCCAAGCAAACACTCGTTCAATAGTTCTAAATCTTTCTTTGAAAATTTTCTTATCAAATTTAGGCTTTCTTCCCTTTTATGATTTGCTATTTCTCTTGTTTCTCTAGTTTTAATGTTTTTTTCAATTTGTTCTCTAGATTGTCTACTTTCTTTAATTAATACTTTGTTTACATCTTTCTGGTTTTGATCTACCTCCTTACTTGATATATCTGTCTTTAGAAGTGATTTTTGCTGTTCTTTTTCTTTAGCTATATTTTCTTTAATTTCATTTTTTACATTTTTATATTCTTTTTTTAGTTTATATCTTTTTATAGAAGTTTTTATAAGATCATATGTATATTTAATAGGTCTGTATAATTTTTTTGGACTTGGAATTTTATGATATTTAACTTTACTATTATGATGAGCAGATTTCTGAGCGAATATTTTTCTTATTGTTTTATTTTCTCTAATGAAAGCAATCATTTTAAAACTTTTATCTTTTAATGAATGACACCCTAGCATACCACCTTGAGTACCTGCCATTGATTGTTCATGATTTCCTGATGCTTGTAATAGTAAATTTTCCTTCCCTACTTCTGATTTAGGATCTACATCTAGAGCATTTGCTATCGCATTTCGATCTGTTTCTGCTTTGTTAATTCCTGTTCTATCTTTACCGCTTTTACAAAAATCAACAATATGTTTGATTATTTTGTCCGCCCCTTTAGAAATATATCTTTTATCATCCCTAACAGCATTTAAAAGATACGACATTTTTGCTGATAATTCTAGATTAGCGTGTTTATGTTTATTGAATTTTGTATTAGATGAATCTATTAATTCTCTAGCTTCTACTGCCGTTTTTAAATCATTAGCATATTCTGGCTCTGTTTTAGCTAATTCTTCTATTTGTTTTAAAGCTTCGCTTTTACTTGATTTTCCTTCCTTTAAATAAATTGCTACATCAGATAATTTTTCATTTTCGATATTTTTACCAATAATTACTAAAGTGTCTTTAAAAACTTCATTTTGCCTTGAAGTAAAAAACCTAGCAGCATTTATCGCTGAATTTGTAACTGTGAACTGTTCTTTTTCTTCCCCTGCATTTAGCTCCTCAGTTGCTTTCATTATTTGATCAAAAATGAATTTTTCTGAACCTAAATTTGTGTTAAGAATATTTAAATTAATAGTTTCCCCAGGTCGCTGAAACATTTGTAATTGTTTCAAGTTCTCTTTAACAATATCTATTTCAGCCTGCTTATCGCCTAGTTCAATTTTAGTAGCAGGAGTTCCACAATGCAGATTACTTAATTTAGTTTTGAGGTCATTTTTAGTTATTCCTGGTGATTTTTTACTTACAAAATCTTTGCTATAATCTTCAAGCTTTTTTAAAAAATCTACCGAACGTTTTTCTTTATTTCTACCTATTTCCTTAGCTTCATCAAGTATTTCAAACTGTGTCCCTTGGTCAAGTTTTTTGAACCACTCTGGTAATTTGTCATATTTTGGATTTGAACCTAAATCCTCACGTTGAAAAAGATCATTTTTATCTACTGCTATTATTCTTAAAAAATCTTCTTCACGTTGATCTTTTACTACTGAGAGATTTTTTTCATAAGCATTTCTAAGACCAGGAAGTTTAGTTAAGAATTGTGATGAAATCACTCTTTTTCCATCTGCTATGTTTTGAGCGTGAGCATGCATCAAACTACGTTCATGTGGTTTTAATTTCTGAAACCATTTTGGTAACGTTGCTAATAGATCTTTATTATTTAAATTTCTTTTGCTACTAACATTTGCTATAGCCTTATATTCTTGCTGTTGTTTTGCAGTTAAAGATGGCAACATTACATCCGACTGAATAACAGTACGTTCTTGTCCCCAACTATCTTTTTGGCTAATAAGAGTAGAAATATTATAATGTTCATCTTTTAATCCAGCTGCTTCTCTAGCAAATTGCAACATTTTTGTAGTTTCTTTTTCTGATTTACCTACTCCAGCATCATTTAAAGCAAACACTATCTTACTGTTATATCCTTTAATATCTTTTTTAAGGCTATCTGGTTCGTATAATGCTTTATCAATAACCTCATTAGCTAATTTCATGAAATATTTTTTAGCAACTGCTTTATTTTCTTCGTCAATCTTGGAGTTTGGATCATCTAATAAATCAATAGCTCCTCTAATTGAGTTCAGTATTTGCATGCCATATTTTTCACCAGAATCTTTTTGTAATTCCTTTATATCCTTTGTAACATTTCTAGCATCTCTAATTAAGTCTTTCGTACCATTAGCATGAGGTTTGTCAGGCTTGTGCCAAACTACGCCAATTTTATTATCTTGCATTTCATTTAACAGTTGAATTGAATTACCTAGATTTTCAGCAAATTTATTAACATCTTGTTCAATTTTATCTTTAATATTTTCGAGTTTCTGTTGGTTTTTATTAGTTATATCGGATTGTTTTCTATCCTCTATCTTGTTAATCACCTCACAGGCGTTTTCCAAGGTAACATTACGGCTTTCTTTCAATTTATCGTAATTTTCTGAATTTTTCATTTTCTACGACCTCTACTAAATAAATATTCAACTTATATTATAACAAATATAGGTTAATTATTTATTAACCTATGCAAAGATTACTAATACAACAACTCTTCTAACAACAAGTAAACCTATGGTACTGTTAACAAAAGTAAAAAAGAGCAAAAATATACCTTTTAATATTTTTTTAACAGTACCATAGGGTTACTTTATAACTTGCAAAACTACTAATTAATTGCTATATTCATCACATTTAAAAGTATTTAAGAGATCAAACAATATGACAGTAAAAGATAAAAAAAAGGTTAATAAAGTTATGGATACAAAAAAAACAAAAGATTTAAAACAAGTTAAAGATCACTATTTAGATTACCCTTATCCACATAGAAATCCAGAAGATGACAAGACAAAATTAATGTCAATTGTAGGGGATTATTTAGGAGAAATTAATCATTATTTATACAAAGGTAAACAGGATTTCAAAAAGGGTTTTCGAGTATTAGTTGCAGGTGGAGGAACTGGTGATTCAACCGTATTTTTATCAGAACAATTAGATGGGGTTAAAGGTGCTGAAGTAGTCTATCTTGACTTTAGTAAGAATAGTATGAAAGTTGCTCAAGAAAGAGTAAAAAATAGAGGGCGTAATAATGTTACTTGGATAAATGAAAGTCTTTTAGATTTACCTAAATTAAAGCTTGGGAAATTTGATTATATCCAATGTTCAGGTGTATTACACCATTTAGAATCTCCAGATACTGGTCTAAAATTATTATCAGATTCCTTAAATAAAGGTGGTGGTCTAGGTATTATGGTTTATGCCCAATATGGAAGAACTGGTGTATATCAAATCCAAGAAGCAATGAGAATGATTAATAAAGGGATTACTTCACGTCAGGAAGAAGTAAAGAATGCTTGGGAAATTATAAATAATCTCCCTGCTACAAATTGGTATAGCAGGGGTAAAGATTTACTTGCTGACCATGTACTTTTTGGTGATGCAGGAATGTATGATATGTTTTTACATAAGCAAGATAGAGCATATACAATTCCTGAGCTATATCAGTTTTTAAAAAGAGCTGATTTAAATTTAGTAGAATTTACTGAAGCATATAATAAATTAATGTTAGATATTAATAATTATATAAAAGATCAACAAATACTTGAAAGAGTGAAAAAACTAGACAAAGTAACTCAACAAGCAATTTGTGAAGTTCTTTGTGGCTCAATTATTAAACATACTTTTTATGCTTCCAAAGAAACAGATACTATTGCTGACTTTAAAGATTTAAATAATGTACCTTATTTTTATACAATGACACATATCCCTAAGCAGGCTGCAGAATATTTAGACAAAAATAATTTAGTTGGTGGTAATATGGATTTTTCATGGCAGTCAAACACTTTAGAAGAAGTCAAACTTAATATTCCAGTTTCCGAATATACTAAGTATTTATTTAAAGCTATGGATGGTGGCACTAAATCCTTTAAACAGATCTTTGCCGAAATAGAAAAAGGAGTAGGTAAAAAAGTACCGCTAAATGAACTGCAACGTGAAGTAGAAAGAACTTTAACAGCAATAAATAAAGTTGGAATTTTACTACTAAGAAATAAAAACACTCATTTTCCTGATATTGTTGAAACTATTAATAAATAAATAATAGGAGTGTTACGTGGTAATTCCTAAAGGGGTCATATGGACACCATATTTCAACGAATTATGTAACTTTTACAATTGCGAGAGTGCTTGCACTCGTGACAATCCAGGAAAAAATATGTAACCTTTACAGCGATAATGTTTCGCTCCCTTTTTCAAGTTATTTGACTATATTGTTATCTTCTCAAATTTTGATCAATATTTGCTGCTGAGTTTTTTACTTTTATCTTCCAGCTCTTACTTTTTACCTCTTGCTTTGCTTTATCAAATGCTTTGATTAAGTCATCTTTTTCATAGTCATATGTAGCGTTAAAACTTTTTACTGGAGCCTTAAAACTACTAGCAATTTTAGCACTTAACTCCAAACTTTCTTTTTTATCTGTATCTGGTTGTATTATTATACTATTTTTACTCTTAAAAAATAGTTTTGAAAAAGCATTCGGTTTATATATTTGTACTGTTGCCTTAGCTCCTGTTACTTTATCATTTATGGTAGCTGTTCTTTGATAGCCCAGCAAAGAACTTAAATATGGCTTTGGCTTATCAAATGTAACAGTTAAATTTTTATTATCTTCTAAAACAGGGAATAGGAAGCTTGCAAAAATAACTTTAATATTTAATAGGTTTTATAATGTAATTCCACTCTCCTTTAAATGACTCATT
>JABSSF010000113.1 GCA_013214485.1 Rickettsiaceae bacterium
TTTCTTAAATGTGCCATTACATCAGATCATAGCACTATACTTTTAAATATTAAAGTTATTTTTGCTAGTTTCCATAGTTCACTTACTTTCAAGTTTTTTGCTGAATTTAATTTATTGAATACAGGGTCATTTTTTAATAAACTAGAATTTATTTCCATCCCTGGTGGCTCTTTTACGAAATTGTAATCAAAAGCTTTTGCTTTAATATTATCATATGTCTTTTTTAAAAAATCTTGATCAAAATCCGCAGCATCATTAACTCCACGCAAATTTTTCTGGAACTCCTCAAAAGTCATATGTTTTTTTATAGTAGGATTGTGCAAATCATTGTTCAGCATTATTGTAGCAAAAGCTAAAGTATAAGCTGCATCACTAGTTTTAATAGCCTCATCCTTACCTTCAACTTGACCGTTTTGTTGAACATATACTTCACTAAACTTTTGAACTAATCTGTCTATTTTTTGTGCTTCAACAGGCAATTTAAAAGTTTTCAAATAACTCCTTAGTGCTACATCAAATTCTTTACCTTTAAAATCCATATTTTTAGTAAAATGATCTAATACTTTCGCATTCATTCCATTGTTCTTGTCCTTAGGTTCACTAAGATACTCTCCTACTAATTTTAGATCTAAATTCTGTTTTTCTTCTATAAAAAATTGGGCAATTATTTCCTCAATTTCTGCTTCATTTTGTTGTACAAAAGCACCTGGCTCAGAGGCTTTACCTTCATTTGATGCACCAGGCTCAAGTTCTTCTAGTTCATTACCTTCCCCTTCGCGTTGATAAGATTTAAATACTTCATCTGTAATCGCTGCAATACCTTTTTTTGCTTTTTTATTAAATATTTTGGCTATTTTTACTCTAGTATCAGCATTAATTAATTTATCTATATCCATAACTTGCTTTACCTTTTATTAATATTTAATTTATTGTAACATATATAAACTAATAAATTATTAATATACTCAAGGCAGAGGAAAAATAGGTTTTTTTAATGCGATCCAGAAGAAAATATTATGTAATATGATCAAATCTAGATCACCACGCCTCCACAAGTGTAGGCACGTGATGACGCTTCTTTCCCTTTTTCAAGTTATTTGACTATATGGGCAAAAAGTCAGAGATTAAATCTGTGGAGGCATTGATTGCCAAATACTAAAAAATCTGAATTTTTAAACCTATTTTTTTCATATAATAATGATTTACCTGAAAGATCAACTACTTTACCGCCACTTGCATTGACTATTGCATGACCTGCAGCTGTATCCCATTCCATAGTAGGACCAAATTTAGGATAAACATCCCCTACTCCTTCAGCAATCATACAGAATTTAATTGAACTGGGAACAGAAATTATCTCCGAAAATTTATGATCCTTTAAATATTTTGCTGTTTGCTGGTTAAAATGATGTGAACTAACTATTGCTACTAGATCGCTTTTTTCTCTATTAGTATTTGTATTATAATTATATATCTGACCATTTATTTCAATATGTAATTTTTGTAAATGATCAGTATAATATAATTTACCGCAAGCTGGTTGATAGACAAATCCTAAAATTGGCTTTCTATCACAAATCAAAGCGATATTAATAGTGAAATTATCTTCATTCCTAATAAAGCTTTTAGTACCATCAATTGGATCAACTAACCAAAAATATCTACTACCATTAAGATTAATTATAGGTTGTTCTTCACAAATAATTGGAAATTTAAGATCAAGACTAGTTAAATTTTCATATATGAAATTACTAATCGCAATATCAGCATTAGTAACTGGTGATTTATCTTCTTTTCTATTAACAATTAGCTCCTTATTTCTTAGATCTATAGCAAGATCGCCTGCTTTAGTAATAATATTTTTTAAAAATAATATTATTTCTTCATCCATAATTGTTATTCTTTAAGTTATCCTGATAAGTTTTCGCCAAAAAACAATTTATTAATAAAAAAGCAATCGTCATTGGCCCTACTCCCCCTGGAACTGGAGTAATATATTTTGCCTTATTTTTTACTTTATGAAAATCAACATCACCTACTAGTTTCAATTTATCATCACTATAATCTCTGTTACTCCCAACATCAATAATTATTGCATCTTTTTTAAAATAACTATCATCAAAAAACTTTGCAGATCCAATAGCTAGAATAATTATATCTGCATTTGCCGTATGTGAAGATAATTCTTTGCTTTTTGAATGACAAATTGTTACAGTACAATCATGGTTTAATAAAAGCGCAGCAAGTGGTCTTCCTACTATATTTGACCTACCAACAATAACAACATTTTTACCAGATAATTCAGATACACAACATTTTATTAATTCTAATACTCCTCTTGCAGTACATGGCACAAAACCATTGTAAAATTTACTTATCAAAGTTTCTTCTATAGTGTTTGTTATTATATTCTCACCATTATATAATAAACCAACATTATATGGATGTATCCCATCAACATCTTTAATAGGCATAATTTTTTTAAAAACATTATTTTTATTTATATGCCATGGAAGTGGTAACTGTACGATAATACCTGAAATTTGGTCATCTTTATTTAAAGCATCTATTTCAAGCAACAAAGATTTTTCCATTATATCACTGGAAAATTTTTTTAACTTTACCTCTATCCCAACCTCTTTGGCTTTATTCATCTTGTTTTTTACATATATGTTACTTGCAGGGTCATCTCCAACGAAGATTATAGCTAGTTTAGGAATTTCTTTAACCTTACTTTTATAAGTTTTAATTTGTTGTTTCAATTTTGCTAAAAATTGTTCTGCTAGAGATTTGCCGTCAATAAGGAAACCGTCTTTGATCATTAATTAATACCTACCACACCTTTTGTTGTTGAATATTCAAAATGTAATGCTTTCCCATCAAAAACTCTTGAATAAGCATGATGTAGAGCTGCACTACTTTCTGCAAAACCAGTTAAAATTAACTTTAATTTACCTTCATATTTTGCAATATCTCCAATAGCATAGACTCCTTTAATATTAGTTTCAAAATAAGGATAATCTACCATTATATGATGATTCTTGACATTTAAGCCAAAATCTAATATTGGTCCTAAATTTTGTGCTAAACCAAAAAATGGTAATAAAATATCTGCTTCTAAAGATTTAACATTGCCATCTAAATCTTGTACTACTACTTGGTTTAATACTCCATCTTGACCTATTAATTCATGTAATTGATAATTAGTTACTAATTCAATTTTATTACTTGCTACTAATTCTTGAATTTGTTTAACAGTAGCTGGAGCTGCACGAAACTTATTCCGTCGATGCACCAAGACAACTTTAGCTATATTAGAAAGTGAAATTGCCCAATCAAGAGCTGAATCCCCTCCCCCTGCAATAACTATTTTCTTACCTGCAAAATCCTGTTTTTTATTTACTAAGTAAAATACCGACTTTCCTTCAAAAGATTCAATATTAGCAAGTGGTGGTTTGTTAGGACCAAAACACCCAGCTCCCGCAGCAATTAATACAGCTTTAGCTTCAATAATATTGCCAGCAGATGTAGTTAATTCAAAACTATTATCATCAAGCACTTCAAGCCCTGTTGCTTGCTGTGATAATAAATAAGTTGGCTGAAATGGCGCAGCCTGGGCTTGTAATTTTTCAATTAACTCCTCAGCTAAGATTTCAGGATATGCAGGAATATCATAAATCGGTTTTTCAGGATAAAGAGCAGCACACTGCCCTCCAACTGTATCAAGTACATCAATTACGCAAGATTTCATCCCAAGCATACCAGCTTGAAAACTACTAAATAACCCAGTAGGGCCAGCGCCAATAATTGCTACATCAAATTTCATATTTTTTATTTAGCAGTATACACCTAAAATGAATAAAAATCCAGATCAATAATTAAATAGCTGAAGTTGACATTATCTGCAAAATAATTAATACTTAAATAATATATTAATAATTTGAGTAAAAAATATATAATGAGAAAATTTTTGTTAATTCTTGGTATAATTTTTACTGCATTATCAGTATTCATCACTCATTTTATTGGTGAAAAACAGCATGATAAATCTATAAAATTACAACAAGAAATTAATTCTGCTGAAAAAACTATCGATCTTATTTGGCAACAACAGCAAGAATTAGAACGTAAATTTTCAGTTAACACTATATTAATATTAATAATTAACGATAAAAATAATAATATTAGTAAATCAGCAAAAGATTTTATACTGAAATATATTAATAAGGGTTTATATGATGTAGACCCACTTGAGAATTTAGATAATATACCAAATATAGATAATTTATATAAAAATATAGAAGCTAAAAAACAAAAAGTAATAAATAGTATTAATAACCTCTATATTGAAAAACTTGAAAAGGAAGCTCAAATACAAAATTTAAAAAAGAAGAATGATATAATTAAATCCATTGCTATTTTATTACAAATAATAGGTCTTGTACTAGTATTATATTATGCAAACCCAGTTAAGAAATAATTTTTGTTAACAGGATCTTCATTAGACTTGGATATATCATATGAAAATGGTTGTTATAAAATTTTAAATTTGTTACACTTATATTAAGCAATAATTAAGAAAATAACTTTTATAAAGGTAAAATTATAGGAATAAAATAATGGATGATAAAAATTTAAAAAAAATATTAAATAAAGGCGGTTCTGTTGATTTATCCGGTAATCGTTTAACTGGATATAATATTAAGTTGATATGTAATTATATAAGTGGGAATGTTATAGTAATTTCACTTGAAAAATGAATATAAATATGGGATTTTCAATGAAAAAATGAAATATCCAATAATATTCAG
>JABSSF010000114.1 GCA_013214485.1 Rickettsiaceae bacterium
CAATATTCCATATAATATCCTTTTTCTTATAGAGTACTATATTTTTATCACTCTGTCATTCGTTATTTAACAATACCCATATATAAAATGGCACTCGCTAGTAAAAAATGACCTAAAAATACTCACTTATGGCAAATAAGCTCCGCTTTTTAGAACATTTTTCACGTCGCTATCCCCTATTTTATACTAGAATCCCCTAGATTTCTTATCCGCTGGTTCGCATTTATAGGTTATTAATTACAAACTAATTTACCTGAGTATATGCCCCTTTTTCAAGTTGATTGACTATATACCAAAATCGAGAGTAAGGTATTTTTTAGAATTTGTTTTGATTAGCTCAACACCAGGCTGATCAAATGGATTAATGTTTAATATGTTTCCGAGAAAAATTACTTCAATCATAGAATGAGCTATAAGTGCTCCTACTGATTTTGCTGATAAATCATTTAGAAGAAATTTCCGTATTGGAAGGTTATTAGCTTTCAAAGCATGAATAGTCGCTTGAAAATTAGCCGCATTTATAAGTGATAATTCTTTATCAGCAATATAATCAAACTCTGGGTTAGAGGTTGTTTTTATCGCATGACAAAATTTAGGCAATTTATCAGTGTAAAATAAAGTAAATAATTTATCACGAGTGCCTTCTAAATATAATTGTAACATACTATGTTGATCATTCGGTCCTACGCCTCTAATAGGGGTATACCCTTTGCCTTCTTTACCTAAAGATTCGGCAATAATTTGAGAATACCACTCTAAAAAAGGATTAAATCTTTGTAAATAGCCAAGATTTACTACCATTGGTTTTGCTGTATTATAAAGAGCTATAGCTGATTTTGCAGGTTTGCTATACTCCTTATTTTGGTGAAAATTTGCAATTGCTTCATTTGCACCTGCTAAATAGCTTTCAACATTAATTCCAGCTATTGCTGATAGAAAAGTAGTAACATTAGTTAGACCTGAAAACCGCCCACTAATATTTTTTTCGTGAGGTAAGATTACTGCTCCAATCTTCTTAGCAATATTTTGCAATAAACCATCATCTGGATCAGTGATTACAAAAAATCTATTAGGATCGTTTTTAATATTATGCTGTTTTAAAGTTTCTAATACCACAGCAAATAAACTAATAGTCTCTAAGGTTTGTCCAGAATTACTAATTACTAAAAAAGCAGTACTGTTTAAGGTTATTTTTTGCTGTAATTCAAGAAAATAATATGGATCAGTATTGTCTAGATAGTGAATAGCAGGAGCCTCTTTATCATGATTACCTACTAAAGAAATAACTGCTTGTGGGTTTAATGTGGCTCCGCCCATAGCAATTACTACTATATCTGTAAAATTCTTTCTAATTTGTTGGATGTGCTGAGTGTAACTATCTTTATTATCAGCAAAAAGAACATTATCGCCTTTTAGAGCTTTATAATAAGGATCACCTGCTAATGCTTTATTAGAAATTGCAGCAGCAATTTTATTTGCTTCTGGGACGTTTTTTTTATCAGCATTATTAAAATTTATATATTCAATGTTATACATAGTAAAATAATAATCTTATTCAACAAGACTCATACCCATAATATTATAACCAGCGTCAACATATTGAATCTCACCAGTAACTCCACTAGATAAAGGACTAAGTAAATATACTGCTGATCCAGCAACATCTTCTACTGTAGTATTTCTCTTTAAAGCAGACGTTGCAGCATGAATTTTTAACATTGTACGAAAATCACCAATACCGCTTGAAGCAAGGGTTTTTATCGGCCCCGCTGAAATTGCATTTACTCTAATATTGTTTGCTCCTAGGTCACTTGCTAGATATTTAACACTAGTCTCTAGAGCAGATTTTGCTAATCCCATTACATTGTAACATGGGATAACTTTCTCAGCCCCATAATAAGTTAGGGTTAAAATACTACCCCCGTCAGTCATTAAATTTTCTGCTCTTTTAGCAAATGCAGTAAGTGAATAGCAAGAAATATTCATACTATTTAAAAAATTATCTAAGCTAGTATCAACATAACGTCCACGTAACTCATCTTTATCAGCAAAAGCAATAGCATGAACTATGAAATCCAATTTACCCCATTTTTCTTGAATTGCTTTAAATAAATGATCCATTGATTCTTCGTTAGTAACGTCGCATTGCTCAACAAAATTACAATCTATTTCTTCAGCAAGAGGCATTACTCGTTTTTTTAATACTTCACCCTGATAAGTAAGAGCAATATCTGCTCCCTGTGCTTTAGCTAATTTAGCTATTGCCCAAGATATAGACATGTTATTTGCAACACCAGTAATTAAGCCTTTCTTACCTTTTAACAATCCATTAATATTTTCTTGCATAAATAACCCTCTTTAATATATTATTTATTAGTTAAAATATGATATATTCAACCAAGACTATGTATAGCATCAAATCTAAAATTTCACAAGCAAGTTATTTAACAATATTTTCTAGCAAAAAAAGTTCCTTTCTAGCTGGAATTTTATGTGGTTTAGCTTTTGCTCCAGTTTTTTTTATACCAGGGATATTAACGTTGTCGATATTATGTTGGCAAATACGGCAGGCAACCAATTTGCGCCAAGCATTTTTTTATAGTTATATTTTTGGTTTCGGTTTTTTCTTAGCTACAATATATTGGATTGCTATTGCCCCAACCTTATATCAGGAATTTTGGTGGACTATACCCATTATTTTAATTGGTTTTCCACTTTTCATGGCATTATTTATCAGTTTGGTTGGAATATTTAGTTTTCCACTAAAAAATCATTCCTACTATCATATTATCTTTTGTTGCTTTTGGGTGTTTTATGAATGGATATTATCATGGGCTTTTACAGGGTTTCCTTGGTCTTGCCTTGGTTATGTCATAGCTTTTTCTGATATTTTATCACAAATAGTTAGCGTTTTTAGCGTTTTTGGCGCTAGTTTTTTACTGGTATATATAGGTTCAAGCCTTTATAAAATAAGTGATAAAAAACATTATATGTTCAAGGTAAATATTATTACTTCTTGTGTGATTATCATTTTGTTGTTTGTCTATGGATCAGCAAGATTGATGAATAACAAAACTGGATTTACTAATATTAAAATACGTATTGTACAACCATCAACACAGCAGCAATCTAAATGGGATCCAATGTTTTTTTGGCAAAATCTTTATAAGCTAATTGATCTTTCCACAGCTGATAATGATGACATAGATATAATATTATGGTCAGAAGCTGCTCTTACTGTACCATATTATCATAATCCGATATTAAAAGCTTTAATGACTGTATTTACTAAAGAACATCAAGTTTTAATGAGTGGTGGTGTGAATGATAATAATTTAGAAGGTGATGAATATGAGATTTATTCTTCATTGATAGCGCTAGATGATAACGGTGATTTGCTTATTGATTATCATAAATCTCATCTCGTGCCATTCGGTGAATATATACCTTTAAAAGATATATTGCCTCTAAATAAATTTACTCCTGGAGCTATAGATTATGTTCAAGGTCACCGTGAAATAGTAACGTTAGAGAAGTTTAAATTAAAAATTAAGCCGTTAATATGTTATGAATCTATTTTTCCCTTTGAAGTTTTAACCTCTAATAGAATAGCCGATGTAATATTTAACGTAACTAATGATGCGTGGTATGGAATTTCTTCGGGTCCTTATCAACATTTTTATATCAATAAAATTCGGGCAATAGAAAATGGCCTACCTATGGTTAGATCTGGAAATAATGGTATCTCGGCAATAATAGATCCAGTTGGTCGAATAATTCAAAAACTTGAACTAAATGAAGTTAGTTTTATTGATGGATTTATTCCTAAAAAATTAGCGCAAGAAACCCTGTTTACTAAAATTAGGTATATTACTTTTTTACTAATTTTATCCATAGTGTTAATATTACAATTACTAATAATATTTATCGTAAAAAAATCTTACTAGAAAATTGAAAAGAGTTGATTGTCTTTCCTACCTGAGATAGTATGCGTGAAATTTTAAGGTAATTGTAACAATTTGATATAAACTTGGATATAAAAGATGACTAAAAAATTAGAAACTAAAGGGCGCGCTGATAATATAGATCAGTTAGTTAGCAAGCGCCTGAAAATGAGAAGAATGATGCTAGGTTTAAGTCAGCACGATCTTGGTAAAGCTGTCAATGTTAGTATTCAACAAGTACAAAAATATGAAAAAGCTACCAACCGAATTTCCAGCGGTAAGTTACATGCTTTTGCTAAGTTTCTTAAAGTGCCAGTAAATTATTTTTTCGATCAATCAGAATTAAATAACAATCCAATAGGAACAATTTTTGCTGAGGATCAGGAAAAATATGAAGTAGAAAGCAAAGGAATGGTTTCTGAAAAAGAAATTGTTACTTTGGTTAAAGCTTTTATTGAAATAAAGAGCCCACAAGTTCGTAAAAAATTTGTAGATTTAATGAAAGCGGTAAATTCAGCTGACTAATAAGAGCGTGAGCCTGTTCACGGGTTTTCATCGTGAACGGGTACTTTCAAGCTATTTGGCTATAGTGAGGCAATAACTTCTTTTACTTGTTGAGGTGAATCTGCAATAAAATCTGGATCAGATTTTATAAGTAATTTTTTAGCATTATATCCCCAACTAACAGCAATTATTGGTATTGTTAAATAACGAATGACAGAGTGATAAAAATATAGTACTCTATAAGAAAAAGGATATTATATGGAATAT
>JABSSF010000115.1 GCA_013214485.1 Rickettsiaceae bacterium
AGCCCTGTACCACCAAACCTTCTTGTTGTTGAGCTGTCCGCTTGAATAAACCTGTTAAAAATCAACCTTTTTTGTTCCTTAGTAAGACCAATACCACTATCCTTTACTGAAATCAATATTACAGCTTTGCCAGGTGGAGGTGTAATCGAATCTTGATTACCAACTGTGACGATAATACTACCTTTTTGGCTAAATTTAATTGCATTACCAACAAAATTATATAAAACTTGTCTAATTCTCATCGCATCACCTATCAAATATCTAGATGCTTCTTTCTTAAAATCAAGTTTGATATTTAATTCTTTTTGCTTTGCTTTTGGTATTAATAATTCAATAACTTCTAAAACTGCATGTTTGATATCAAAATGTAATAATTCTAAATCCATCTTACCTGCTTCTATCTTAGAAAAATCTAAGATATCATTAATTATTTCTAATAAATTTTCTGCAGAATAAAGCACATTATTAACATATTTTTTCTGTTGCTGAGTTAATTTAGTATCTAAAATCAATTCACTAGTACCTATTATGCCATTCATAGGAGTTCTAATTTCATGACTCATAGTTGCTAAAAACTCAGATTTCATCCTATTTGCTGATTCTGCTTCTTCTTTTGCTTGTTTTAAACCTTTTTCAGCTTTTTTACGATCATTAATATCATTAATAGAACCTATTATCCTTTGTACTTTAGTATCAGGGTCTATAGCCGCCATTGCTAACATTTGAAACCAATGATATTTCCCTGATTTCTTTTGCATTCGGCATTCAATATCAAAAGGCTTATTTTCTTCTAAATAATTTTTTAAACCTTTTTCAAATAAAGATAAATCTTCAAAATGAATTAGTTTTTTCAAGTTAGCAAATCCTGGTTCTAACTCTTCCATTTGATAACCAAGTAATCTTTTAAATTGTCTTGACCAATATTGCTTATCTGATTTTATATCAAACCAATCCCATACACCATGACGCGCTCCTTTTACAGCTAACTGATACCTGCTTTGAATTTCTTGTAAATCCTTAGTTTTCTGTTTAACTAATTTGACAACTGCTTCTGAACGCCCTGTAATAATAAAAGTTAAAATACCAAACATAGCCGTAAAAAATAAGCTACCAAATAATGAATACCATAAATTCCATCCTTTGCTTGTTACTAAATATTTTTTATTTTGGAGAAATTTTATTGACCATATACGACTACCAATATTTACACATTCTTTTGTATTTAATAAAATATTTATCTCTTTATTAATACTAGAACTATAAATCAATTTACTAGTTTCAGTAATATCACAACTATGATTATCATATATTTCTATTTCAATACCTTTATTGCGTAATTTCTTTGCAAAAGAATCAAATAAAGTATCTAGTTTGAAAACTCCTAATACATAACCATTTAAATTATTGCGTCTTTGTTCTACAGTATCTATTTTAGAACCATTATGGTATATTGGTGATATTATAAAAAATGCTTGTGGTTTTTCTCGTTCATAGATAAGTGGCAATATGGTAGTTGCAATCACTTGTCCACTATCCCTTGCATTAATTAAATAATTAATCAACTCTGGATCCGAAGCAATATCAAAGCCTAATTTTGTTTTGCTTTTATAATATGGTACTGAATAATAAACTGGATAACATTCCTCTTTTTCTTTAGCAACTACAATTTCATCTGCCTCACATTCAGTAAATATTATTTCATACCCTTCTTTACCTGCTTCTTTAATATATTCATTCCTATTATCTAATGTAACCTTAGGTATCCATTCAAATGAATGTATCTCTGGTAATCCTTCTACATAATTAGAAACAAAATTATTAAATTCACCTCTGCTGACAAAATTTGAAGCTAAATAAAAGTTTCTAATAGAAGTAATGTTAAAGAAATAACGATCAATATTATTCTTTAACATATTAGCATTATTTTTAGCTAAACTCTCAAATTCAAATTGAGCTTTTTTCTTTTCACTAATGTTAGTATTAAACAGGATAGTAACTATCAATACAAATATAGCCAGAATTGGCATTACTATCAATATTTTACGTTTAGTACTAATATATTTTTTAAGCGAAAAAATAGTAATTAATATTGGCGTAAATACTACTATTCCTATAGAGTGACTAATCCACCAACTTACCCAACGAAATCCAAAATTATCTAAAGTTACCTTGCCTTTAAAATATAACCCCCAAAGGCTAATTGTTGGCGCAGCAGCTGCGCTAACTAATGAAACTACTACAAATAAAAGAACCACGTCTTTCAAATTAGTAAAATCATTAGGAAAACCGATAAATCTTTTAATAATATATGCAGCAATTATTGGTTCTACTACTGCACCTGTTGCAATGATAGATGAAGCAATATATGGCTTGAATCCATGAGCAAACGTAATAATATCGATAAATGACCAAAATTTGCTCAAACATATAAAAATAACTGCAAAAAATATTCCTATTATTGTATGCCAACCAAGCAACAATACCCCTGCTACTGCAAAACCTGAAGCTGGCCAAATAGCTACCTTATCATTAGGTAATAAATTACTATATAAAGCCATCTTTCCTAAAACAAAGTAAGTTATAAATAACAATACAATGTCAAATACTCTTTTCTGAATATTAATTTCCCTAGCACCATTTAATATACCTACCATTCAATATCTTTTTCTATAGTTTTATCAATAACGGCAATTACTTCATTACCTTTTTTATTATATTGCAATTCGTCAAAAATTAAATTTGCTCTTGCAATACCTCGACCATGATTATCAGCAGCCCTACCTGGATCAACAGCTAAATATTTTTGCCATTCAAAACCTTCACCACCATCAGATATTTTTAAATAATATCTATTTTCCGAGTGAGTATATATTACCTTCACTTGTTTATTAACATTCTTATTTTCAGTAAGTTTTTTACTTATTACGTCACGCCAAGAACCTGTGGACACTAAATTTCCTTTATTTTCATAAGATATACCACAAACCCCATGTTCAATAGCATTGACTAGTAATTCATAAATAGCTGGAAGTACCTCATTTGCATTCGGAAAACAATTAGCAACAAAGCAAGATAAATACTCTGCCTCATCTAAATTATGAATATAAAATGACATTTCTCTTATCAATTTAAAACATGTTTTATGACCATACATTCCTGATGTAAGATTCTTCAAACGATTAGATTCCTTAATAGCTGCAGCTATTACAGATTTTAATACTCTTTGCTCTACAGGTTTTGTAAGATAATAAAACACTCCTGCATCAATTCCTTCTTTAATATCTTCTGGTTTTTTTGCTCCAGTTTGCATAACTATTGGTATTTTAGTCAAGCTAAACGAATTATTTAACCATTTTGCTACTTCGATACCATCCATATCAGGCATGATTCGATCTAAAATAATTACGTCTATATTGAAATGCTCTTTGGCAATAATTTCTTTTGCTTTAGCACCATTCATTGCAGTAAGAATTTTATAACCTTGTTTTAACAAATGTTCTTGAGTAAGTATTAAAGCTGTACGATTATCATCTACCACTAATATTATTGGCTGTTTTATTTTAGTAATAGCTTTTTTTCCATAATAATCTTCCTGCCTAATAATCCTTTTATCTTTCAGTAAAGGAACTGGTTATTGAAGAATGAATCGGCTTCAACAAATACGATAAAATTGACTTACTCCCTGTCACAATATCAGCTTGTACAGTCATACCTGGAACAATTAAATTTTGTTTAGGGTCATTACCAACATAATTTTTAGCTAGTGACATTCTCCCTAGATAATATCTAGTACCGTCTTCATCGACAAAAGTAGTTGCTGAAATTGATTCTAATTTACCATCAACTGTACCATATCTAGAAAAGTCAAAGGCACTAAATTTAATTGTAACTTTTTGTCCCTTAATAACATGCCCAATATCCTTAGGAGAAATTTTAGCTTCGATAATCATACTATCTTCTAAAGGCACAATTTCTATCAATACAGCACCAGACTCTATCACTCCACCAATAGTTTTAACATTCAATCCTTTAACATAGCCATATGAAGGGGATCTAATTTTTAATCTCTTCACCTGATCTTCAACTTTTTCAACATTTTCTTGTATTTCAGATAATTCCCCTTCAACTATATGTAATTCTTGTTAGGCTTCGTCTACATGCCTGGCACTCAAAGACTCTAAACGATCTTGATATTCATCAATAGAATTTTTTGCTTGAACAATAGCTGACTCTGTTTCCTTCAACAAACCATTTGTATCATTATATTGTTTCTGAATTTGAATATATTTAAACTTACTTAAATGTCCTTTTTCTACTAATTGCCTTTTTAAATTCTTTTCCTCTGCTATCAATTTTACATTACTATCTAATGTAGTTTTCTTAGCTTCTAAGATATTTAAGGCTTCTTTTTTTTGTAATAACTGTTGCTCTATAATGTCTTTTTCAGCCTCTTTAGCTTCAATCATACTTTTAAAGGCTTTTAATTGTTCTGCCTCTAGCTTTTTATTACCACCGATTATACCACTAAAGCTAGGTGATTTTTGATTTATAAATGACCTCAAACGACATGCTTTATACATTAAAGCTGTTTTCTTAGCTTGCAGAGCGGATAAATCTTGGAAGCTTGCAAAAATAACTTTAATATTTAATAGGTTTTATAATGTAATTCCACTCTCCTTTAAATGACTCATTT
>JABSSF010000116.1 GCA_013214485.1 Rickettsiaceae bacterium
CACTCGTGGCAATCCAGAGAAAAAATATGTAATAGAATCAAATCTGGATTATCACGCCGATATGAAATCGGCTCATAATAACAGTCTATAAACCTTAATCCAAAGGTTTTGACCAGTCAGGATCCGAAGCATCTTTTGGAGTTGGAATAATACGTTCATTACGCCCTGTAAAATCAATAGTATATATTCTGCTTAACATCTGCTTACTTTTATTTTTTCTTGGTCTATAACCTTTAGTAAATGCTATAACTCTGCCATTATTAGCCCAACTAGGACTTTCTACTAAATAACCACTTGATATTAAACGCTCACTATAATTATCTGAATCTAAATCAGGTGTTGTTACTCCAATAGTAAAGCCATAATCACGACTCATCTTAGTAAAAGCTATATAACCATTACTAGACCAACTTGGCTCGGCATAAGCTCCTGTTGCAAAACTTATGCGTCTTATATCTGTACCATCATTTTTCATCACATATAATTGCCGAGTACCATCTCTATTAGAATTAAATATTATATATTTCCCATCAGGTGAGTAGCTTGGCGAAGTATTAATACTAAATCCACGAGTTAATTTTGTAGTTTTCCTGTTTTTTAAATTAACTTCATAAATATGAGTTAGACCATTTTTAGCAATCGACATCACTGCTTTCTTACCATCAGGTGAAAAATGGGGCGCAAAAGACATTCCAGAATAATTTCCTATCAATCTAGTTCTTTTATTATCTAAATTCATAATATAAACTTGTGGTATATGGTTTTTATATGATAGATATAAAATATTTTTATTGTCAGGCGAAAATCTTGGCGTTAACACTAAACTAGAGCCATCAGTCAAATAGCGGTGATTAGCCCCATCTTGATCCATAATCGCAATTCTTTTAGTACGTTTTAAATAAGGCCCTGTTTCTGAAACATAAACTATTCTAGTATTAAAGTAACCTTCATAGCCAGTAATATATTTATAGACATTATCAGCAATTTTATGAGCACTTCTACGCCACAAATTCTCATATAATTCAATTGTTTCACTAAGCACTTCACGCTCTAAAAAAGTATCATATAATTTATATTTAATACGAATTTTTCCTGATGAAAGAACTGTCATTTCACCATTAACCAGCAATACTGCATTAATCTGTTGCCACGCAGCAAATAATGGCGCATGATTAACCCCTATTTTTTTTTCAATAAAAGCAGCAGCTGAAATTGGTTTAAATATTCCAGAAATACGAAAATCATTTTGCAATACCTTAACAATTTTACGACTCAATCGTTGATTATATCTATCAGTTCCACTATCCTTACTAACTACAACAAAATGATTCACTGCAACAGGAATTGGCGCTGCGTTACCTTGAGTAATATTTATATTATTATTGCCGTAACATTTTAAAGAACTGAAAATTAAAACTAACCAAATGGTGAACTTCTTCATCTATAGAAATATAACTAAATTATTAACAACCATCATTTCTAACATATTTTTGTTAAAATAGCATCTATTTTATTGCTCTTATTAGAAAATTATTCATATTCATAATGAAAAAAAGCCTAGGCTCTGTTGACATTCAGATTTAGGTAAACCAAAACCTAAAACAGTTTGTTGCCATTGCTTTACAGACATTATTCCGATTAATGGTTTTTATAAGAGACATTGTTAACTATTTTTATAGCTGTTTGATCAAATTCAGGATAAATTAGAAATTTATCAACAAATATTTCATTACGAACTTTTCTGAATTCTATTTCTATAATCCCTTTCTTTCTAGAACCAATAGCCTTAAAATTAGCTGAAATAGTAGCTTCATCCATTGTTTGGCTATAATTTAAATTACCTAGAAAGCCATTTTTCTTAATTGGCTTGCCAAAATAATTTACAGCTTTTTTATTTTGATTAACTATTTCTAACGTTTCCTTCATAGTGTCTGAAGAATTAAGAAAATAGATTATTCCACCTAGTAAAACACTTACTAAAATTACTATTACTAATATTAGAAAAATTATTTCATACATATTGCACCTACTCTTATCCAACGACACTCAAAGCGAATGACCTTGATGTTTTTTTATTCTTTTTAATATAAACGTTATTCAACTATTTTTATTATTGCTTGATCCGATTCAGGATAAATTAGAAATTTATCAACAAATATTTCATTACGAATTTTTCTGAATTCCATTTCAATCGTTCCTGTATTTTTAGAACCAATAGCATCAAATATAATTGAAACAGTAGCTTTATTCATTGTTGAATTGTAACTTATATTACCACCCAGTAAACCATCCTTTTCAATTGGCTTGCCAAAATAATCCACAGCTATTTCATTTTGATTAACTATTTCCAATGTTTCCTTCATAGTGTCTGAAGAATTAAGTAAATAAATTGCAAATACCATTGCCATAAGTAATATTGAAAAAAATACTCCAAACAATGCTACAGCTGCTATTGTCCAACGACGTTGAGTTTTTAAAAACTCAGCTGTAGAAACATATTTGTTTTTACGCCAAGCCCATTCATTACCTTTAAATCCTAAAATAACAGGCATAATTAACATGCCAAATAATGGTATAAAAACTAGAAAACTAATCCATACTCCATGCGCTACTCCCCAAATCCAATTGAAAAAAAAAAGCACCCCAATTAAAACGCTTAATTTCACTGGGTATCTCACTAGTTGTATTATCTTGCATATAATATAATTCTTAATTTGTTTTAAATTTAGTTAATGATTGTAACAAATATACTAATAAAATACAATGATTATCTAATCTTTTTGTACTAGTTATCTGATAACATTAATGTTTGAAAGTTAGCAATCACTAATACTTTAAACAGCTCTCCCATTTGGGTTTTGTCGGTTAAGCGATAAAGCTGCTTAGCTAAAATTTGTTTTTCATCTGCAGGTAATTTTTTTTGTAAATTCTGATAGCGCAGGATTATTCCATATTTTTGTAAAAACCCAGCTTGATTATAGATGTCGTATTCTTTTATTCCTTGTTGTCTGGCTGCTTTTTTTAAAGCTTGAAAGTCAACATGAGCTGTTAAATCAGCTTCACCCATAGAATCTATTACTGAATGATATTGATGATTTTTTATTGCTTGTAATGTCGAATTATACTGTCCTCTTTGTCTTGATTTTGTTGCTATGTCATAACCATAATCAATAATTAAACTGCTACCAGTATATTTTTTAATATGCCGAGCTAAGAAACGTACTATTTCAAGCGACTCTATAGATTCCTCAAAAATCGCACCATCCTTAGCATTAGGATGATCTTGATTTAATTGCTTTTCTAAGCGCTCTTTGATAGCTATATTACTATATTTAATTCTACCATCTAAAGGATCTATCACCATAGTTGACTCATACCATTTCTTTTTTATTTTTTTATATTGTTTTATCGGCATGGCATCAAAAAATTCATTAGCAATCATGATTATTGGTATCTTAGGAATCTCATTAATTGATTTCAACCAAGTAAGTTCTTTACCATAAATATTTAAATTACTCTTTTGTTTTGCTTTAAAATAAGGATTAATTTCTAATAAGTGGATATTAGCTGCAGCAAAAAACTCTGGCTTTAACTTAGCAACTCTTAATAAATCCTGCATCAAAACTCCTTGACCAGGACCTAGTTCTAATAATAAGAATGGTTTAGGGCATCCCATCTTTTCCCATTGCTCAATTGCCCAAAAAGCAGTCACTTCACCAAATAATTGTGATATTTCAGGAGCAGTAATAAAATCGCCTTTAGCTCCTATATCTTTTTTAGTTCTATAGTAAGAACCTTTATTCACAGACAATATTTGACGCATCATTTCGTCAATTTTAATATGCCCTTGCTTTTTAATAACTTTTCTAACTTTTGAGTCTATCGGCATTTGTATCTTTCATCTTAAGACAATAAATTCCAAAAATAATCATTGGCAAACTCAACATTTGACCTGTAGTAATATCTACTATTCCTAATATTGATATTACACCATCTGGCACGCGAAAAAACTCCACTATACTTCTAAAAAGAGCATAAAATATTAGGAATAACCCTGAAATAAAACCTCTTTTTTTTATATAACCAAATTTCATTATAGCAATAAATAATATTAAAAATAACACTACCCCTTCCAATGCTGCTTCATATAATTGGCTAGGATGACGAGGCTTACCATCACTTCCAGGAAAAATAAAAGCCCATGGCACATCAGTTATTCTACCATATAATTCTGCATTAATGAAATTAGTAATTCTGCCAAGCATCAAGCCTATAGGAGCTCCAGCTGCCATTAAATCTCCTAAAGAAAAAAATGGTATTTTATGTTTTCTAGCAAAAAAATAAGCAGCTAAAAATAACCCTAATACTCCACCATGAAAAGACATCCCTCCTTCATATGTTTTTAAAATATCAATTGGATTATTAATATAATAAGCAAGCTCATAGAAAAAAACATGCCCTAGCCTTGCACCGACTATCAAGCCAATAATAATCCAAGTAATAAAATCCTCAAAATGTTTCTTAGTAACCCCTATATCATATCGGTCTATTATTTTATTAGCATAATACCAACCAATAAGCACCCCAAAAACATAGGATAAAGAATACCA
>JABSSF010000117.1 GCA_013214485.1 Rickettsiaceae bacterium
TTTCTTCTTGTTTAACCAATAAATTTTCTGCTGCTAATAGTTCTAATATTTTTTTCCTTGCAGCATTAATTTTTAGTCCTCTTAGTTCAGCTGTAAATTTATTAGCCTTTGCTATATCCTGGCAATTATCATCAAATTCTATGTCACTAATAGTACCATATTTAGTGAGAATGATCTTACAAGGCAAATGATGTTTCCGCCACCATAAAATATCTGTCTGATCACCAAAAGTACAACACATAACTAAACCAGTACCTTTTTCTGGATTGACCATGTCATCAGAAAGTAGTGGCACTTTAACATTAAATAAAGGCGAAATAGCATATTTACCAGCTAAATTATTATATCTTTCATCGTCTGGATGATAAAATACTGCAGCACAAGCAGGAAGCATTTCTGGACGTGTTGTTGCGATAATAATTGGCGTGCCATCTTCGGTAAAAAATTTAATATCATTCATGAAAGATTGCTTTTCCTTATCTTCAATGTCAGCTTGGGCTAAAGCAGTTTGATCTACTGGATCCCATAGCATTGGCTCGCTTGCACGATAAATTTGTTCTTTTTTAATTAAATCCAAAAATGACATTTGGGAAATTTTACGCGATTCATCAGTAATAGTACGATATTCAATATTCCAATCAACAGAAAGGGCGATAGATTTAAATAGTTGACGAAATTTTTCTTCTTCATCAGTAATTACTTCATGACAGATATCGACAAATTCTTTACGCCCTGTGGTTGAGGCTTTAATGTTACGCTTTTTCTCTACTAAACGTTCTGTTGGCAGACCATTATCATCAAAACCCATTGGGTAAAAGATATTCATTCCCCTCATGCGTTTAAATCTGACAACAAAATCAGTGTGAGTATAGCTATAAACATGACCAATATGTAATTGGCCTGAGACAGTTGGTGGTGGAGTATCAACGACATAAGTATTTTTACGATCAATATCTTTATCCCAAATATAGGTATTTTGTTCTTGCCAAAATTCTTGCCATTTTGGCTCACTATCTTTAAACTTGTATTTTTTTGGAAACTCCATCATAATAACCAACTATAATTACTTATATTTCATAAAAAATTAAAGGCAATATATAACAAGTTAGATAAAATGGCAAATGGTACTATACTTAGTAAACCCTTGTTAATATGGAAATTAATGCGCATGGATAAACCAATTGGTTATTATCTGTCATTTTATCCTGCTGTATTTGGCTTATTTTTGGCTATAGAACAACCTAAAAACCTAATTTTAATTCCTTTGTTTTTTATCGGTAGTATTTTTGCTAGAAGCCTTGAATGTATTATCAATGATATTTTAGATATGAAATTTGATATTCATGTAAAAAGGACACAAGACCGCCCCCTTGCTTCTGGAGAATTAACTATTATAGAAGCATTATTTGCAATGTTAATTATCGGAGTAATTGCTTTAGCTATTTTATTGCTACTTACCAAAACTGCGATAATAATTGGTTTTGTTGCTTTTATATTAATGCTGATATATCCACTAATGAAACGCTATACTTATTTTCCACAAGTTTTTTTAGGCGTAGTTTTTAATTTAGGAGCTCTCATTGGCTTTGCAGCAATAAAAGATAGCTTGAATTTTTCTGTTATTATCTTATACATTGGCTGCATTTCATGGACCACTGGATTTGATATAGTTTATGGATTTATGGATTTGAAATATGATAAACAAATTGGCGTAAAATCTATGGCTATGTGGCTTGAAAATAAATCTTATAAAAAATGGTTATTACTATTTTATACTATATTTATCTTATTATTTACAATCTCAATGATTAATAAATATAATCACTTCATGTTGCTTGGTAGCTTTATTAGCTATGTTTTGCTCTTTTATTGGGTGAAAAATATTGATCTTAATGATACAAATAATTTGCTTAAAGGGTTTAAAAACCAGAACTATATCGGTATAATTCTTTCATCATCTTTATTGCTAGATTATTTTTCTTATTAAATTTATACTTAATACTTGAAATATTGCTAAAAAATCTTATATTATAAATATATGTAGTTAAAATATATAAAGATATATTTGCAATAAAATATACTTATATGTTTACTTGCATAGTTTATAACATTTTTAGATTCATAAAGAGGTAATTATGATAGATTATACTAAGTCTTTTACACAAGAACGCAAGCATTATGATGAAGGTTTAAGAGCCTATATGCTAAAAATATATAATTTTATGGCCATGGGTCTTGCTTTAACGGGTGGGGTAGCAGTTGCTACGCTTAATTTTCCACCTTTAATGAAGTTAATGGCTGGTGGTTTAGGTGCTGTAATAATGTTTGCTCCGCTGCTAATTGCTATATATTTCTTTATGGCAATAAAAAATATGTCTGTTGGAACTGCTAAGGTAGTATTTTGGGTTTATGCAGGTTTAATGGGGATGTCACTATCAACATTAGGTCTTGTTTATACTGGAGAATCTATAGCTAGAACATTCTTTATCTGTGCTGCTGTATTTGGTTCTATGAGTATTTATGGTTATACCACTAAAAAAGATTTAACTTCCATGGGATCATTTCTAATTATGGGATTAATTGGTTTAATTATAGTCTCCTTAGTCAACATATTTTTACAAAGTCCAGCAATTCATTTTGCTACAGGTCTTATTGGTGTAGCTATTTTTATGGGGCTTACAGCATGGGATACACAGAAACTTAAAGCTATGTATTATCACACAGGTGGTGGCGAAGCTGGCCAAAAAATGGCTATTATGGGAGCTTTTACTCTATATTTAGATTTTATCAATCTATTCTTATACTTACTTAGATTCTTTGGTGATAGAAGATGAAAGAAATATAATATAATCAAGTCTTGTGATGACTAGTTGGGGATCTCATCGCACAATATATAATCTGCTCATGATTGTAAAGGTTACGCAATTCATTGACAAGATTGATTAAATTTTTGTTGAGTAATTATGTCTAGGTTTGATAAATTCTAAAAACTCGTCATCCTGAGCCAACCTTTGGTTGGCGTGAGGATCCAGATTTGATTATATTACATATTTTTTCTAGATTGCAACGAACATAAACGTTCTCGCAATGACGCTCCATGTTAACGAATTGCGTAACCTTTACAATGATGACAGTTTGAGGATAGTTTTGTGTTACCATAAGATGACCCGTGATAACGGTTTCCGTTTTCTCTAGACACTAATAGAAATTATTATAAATGACTGATAATAAATTTAGATACAAAATCATCATTGAATATATTGGCAAGGGTTTTTACGGTTGGCAAATACAGGAGAATTTACCAACAATTCAAGGAGTGATCGAGCAAGCAATATTAGAATTTACTAAAGAAAAAGTAGCGGTTATTGCATCAGGGAGAACTGATACAGGAGTTAATGCGTATGCTCAAGTTGCTCATTTTGACTTAAGTAAAGAATATGTTCCATATCAAGTTACTAGTTCATTAAATCATTTTATCAGACCACATAAAATAGGTATTATTGATTGTGAAATAGTGTCTAATGAATTTCATGCCCGCTTTTCAGCAAAGGCTAGGCATTACGTATATAAAATACTAAATAGGAATGGTATTAATATTATTGATAAAGACTTAAAGCTTTGGGTAAAAGATAAATTAGATATTACGGTAATGAGGCAAGCTAGTAAATATTTAATTGGTAAGCATGATTTTAGTAGTTTTCGTGCAAAGGAATGTCAGGCAAAATCAGCAATCAAGACTTTATCAGAAATTAGAGTAGAAGAAGAGGGCGACAATATTGACATATATTTTTCTGCTCCATCATTTTTGCATCATATGGTACGTAATATTGTTGGTAGTTTATTATTAGTTGGTAGAGGAAAATGGTCTCCTGAGAAAATAAAGCAAGTTTTAGAAGCAAAAGATCGAAAGCTTGCAGGGCCTACAGCTCCAGCATATCCTCTATATTTTA
Source organism: Rickettsiaceae bacterium (assembly GCA_013214485.1). Taxonomy (GTDB): domain Bacteria; phylum Pseudomonadota; class Alphaproteobacteria; order Rickettsiales; family Rickettsiaceae; genus JABSSF01. Next base: position 3,951 of record JABSSF010000117.1, read on the forward strand.
TTGGTACTGACTATGAGTTTTAAAATCATTAAATAACTTATCTCATTGTGTATTCGTTGCCTTGATGAATACTAGTCAATCAACTTGAAAAAGGGAGCAAACCGTCATCGTGATATACTCAAAGCGAATGAAAAGTTAGGTTGTTAAAGAAAGAATAATTAGACTAGTCTCAAAGCAAAAAAGCTTAGCATATTCAGTATATGAAGAGGTTTTTTGATGAAGATAATTGCTCTAATTTTCAAACTTAAAAAATCTAAGTTTTCATTTACTTTGGGTATATGATATATCCCCACGAAATTATCAATGATGGTACAACTCCTCTTGAATAGCTTCATGAAAATTCTTGCAAACTCTTATGATATCAAGCATTTGTTATTCTAAGCAGGCTTTGGCCTTCTGCGGCGGGCGGATTTGATTATAATACATATTTTTCTGTATACCAGCTCATTCAACTGTTCATGTATAGTCATTTCGATTGCCAAGTGTATAATTTAAAGGAGTGATCAATAGTTTGTTGTAGTGTATCAAATTGTGAG
>JABSSF010000118.1 GCA_013214485.1 Rickettsiaceae bacterium
AATGAGTCATTTAAAGGAGAGTGGAATTACATTATAAAACCTATTAAATATTAAAGTTATTTTTGCAAGCTTCCTTAATATACCCATGGCGACTGAAGATCCAGATTTTTCATTCGCCTTGGGCATATAGACAAAAGCAAAGCTTTCTGGTATAATGTCAAAAGTTTATATCTTATTATACCTTAAGAAAATGAAGTTTCTGATTTTATTTCAAACATAAAAAGAATATCACTCATTTTTAAAGAGGTATCTAAATCAATCTAATTTTATTAATTCATATTATAAATAATAAATCCACAAACTATATAGAAATTTATAACTTTAAATAAGACTAGCAATATGACTAATAGCAATTCTCATTCAACAACTAAAGCAGTAGGTGTTTTGTGGTTTATATTAAGCCTTTTAATAGATAATGTAAATGACGTAATAATGAAATATGTCGGAGAAAATATAAGCTCTTATGAAATTATATTTTTTAGATTTTTCTTTAGTGTGCTTACTCTTATTCCTTTTGTTCTGTATAAAAAAGAACCATTAACAAAATATATGTTAAAAATACATATTCTCCGAGGTTTTTTACTATTTGGTGGCATAGTTTTATGGTGTGTCGGTTTAGGAATCGTCGATATTACTATAGCTACTGCAATAAATTTTATGATGCCAATTTTTATCATTATTTTAGCTAGAATTTTTCTTAATGAAACATTAGGAATCATTAAGGGAATTGCAACGATTGGAGGATTTATAGGCACTATAGTAGTTATGAACCCAGCTAATATAGATTTCAACATTTTATCTATTATTCTTATAATTAGTGCTTTGATGTTTGCTACACTTGATGTTATGAATAAAAAATTTGTAGTGAAAGAATCAATGATTAATATGTTATTTTACTCAAATTTCTTTGTTATGATACTTAGTATAGCTCCTGCAATTTACTTTTGGACACCACCTAAAATCCTTGATATATCATTATTATTTATATTAGGAATAGCTGGAAATTTAATACTTTATTGTTTACTTAAAGCTTTCACAGTTGTAGCAGTTTCCGCAGTAGCTCCTTATAGATATGTTGAGTTAGCTTTCTCAGCTGGATTTGGTTATTTTATATTTAATGAAATTCCAAAAGACAGCACTATATTAGGAGCAATAATAATAGTAATATCTACTTTAGTTTTATCATATGAAGTGCTTTTCAATAAGTTAATAAAAACAACTAATGCACCGATCAAAGAAACCAAAGAGGAAACTTAAGATAAAGCATTTATAACTATGATGTTTCTAATTTCAATGTTTCATTAAGCTTATTAAAAGATACACCGCAATTCAGTAAATATTTAGCCATGTGACTAAATAATTCCTGTAATGCTTGACAATAAGTTGAAGGATTATTAAATCTATTTTTTTTACTAAATCTATCAATTATATTGCCGCCACCACAAACATGTTCCCAGCAACAATTTTTACATTTTTCAGGTAATTCAAGTTGAGCTTTCGCTATTTCCTGGAAAATAGGGACTTTTAAAAAATCGTTTAAATTTATGTCTTTAATATTAAAACCAGTTTTTGTCACAGTTTGAGGATCAGTATACATTAACCCAGTAACTGGCTCCAAATCACCATCACCCCTTATTGTAACTAATGGTAAAGCTAAGTCTTTAGTTGCTCCTAAACCGTATAATAATCTTCGCCTTCCCATAAATAGTCTTAAAAAAGATTCAAACAACCTTATTCTAACTTTCCTATTATCATCGCTAACCCAAACATTAAATAAATCAACCAAAAATTTTCCAAAATTTTTGATATTATGCATTGGTTCTTCATCGTGAGTTAAATGTGGGAATAATACGTCAAAACTCTTAATCTTAAGATCTTTAGTAATAAAATTATACATTTCTAATCCACCAATATCTGGATTAATAACAGAAAGAATGCCAAATCTCATCGATAAGTTATGTAAAAGCTCAATTTTTTGTAATAAAATATCGTATGAACCATTTCCCTGAAAATCAACTCTATATTTATCATTATATTCTTTTGGTCCATCTACACTAATTCCAAGACCAATCGAATGTTTTTTAAAAATATCTATCCATCTCTCATCTATAAGCAGACCATTAGATTGCAGAGAAAATGTCAATTTCACTTTACTACTTAGTTTAGCAGAAAGCTTAGTACATAGATCGTCTAATTTTTTTCGACCATATAATAAAGGTTCTCCCCCATGAAACCCAATATTTATATGCCCTAAGGATAAATCCCTAATGCCATCAGACAAAAACTCTATTAAACTATCTATATCATCATCAGCCATCCTGGCTGGTCTTTCTTTATAAGATTGATCAGAGCCATTAAAGAAATAACAATATGAACAATTTAAATTACATCTTTCTGTAATTTTTAAAACTATGCTTAACTTATTCATTATACAATAACTGTTGCACCATCAGTATGGTCATCCGTATGGTTATCAGTGTGATCATCAGTATGATCTTCTGCATTATTGCCACAAAGAGAAACTATTATAGGGTTATTATAATTGTTCGGTTGATTTAGTCTCAATGGATCTGAGTCTATTTTAGATAAAGAATCAATGAATTGATCTAGCTTATTTTTTCTTGCCATGTTTCCTCGCACTTTTATGATAGTTATACTAAAAATACCTAGTATTATTTTAGGAGTCAAGTGTATAATTACATTTTATATATCTTTGTTAAAAAAATGAGATGATAAATATTATAAAATTAGCTTGTTATTTACTTATAATAATTAGCTTTCAAAATATTGCTGTTGCTAATAAATATTCCAAAATTGAGTATAAAATTATCCCAATGGTAAACTCAGCTTCTCCTACTATAAAAATAAAAACTACCATATATGGAGACATAAAGGAAGAAGTAATTCTTAATCTTCCTCATCAATGGGCTGGGTATAATTATATTAAACAAATACAAAATATTAAATATGAAGCTGGAACTAGACTCAAGATTAATAAAGATGGTTCTAAACAGCTAATTATAAATTCTCCTGAAAATAATCCAATTACAGTAAGTTATGAAATTACCCAAGTAAATGGAGATCCTTCGGATGTTCATAAAATCATTATTCGCAAAGATCTGATACATACAGTTGGTTATGGATTATTTATTACTCCAGAAGATTTAAAACAAGAGCAACAAGTTAAATTTGTTATAAAGTGGGAAAACCTACCCGAAACATGGAACACCTTATCATCACATACTATCAAACCCTTAATAGAATTTACAAATACTGTAGATAAATTATTACATTCTTTTTATGTAGCTGGAGATATAAATGTTATGCCAGTTACTGACAATAATAATCAATTATATATCTCACTACATGGAAATTTTAGTATGCCTGATGAGGATATTGTTACATATATTAGTAACATTATAAAAAGTCAAAGATCATTCTTTAATGATACAGATTTTCCATATTATGCTATGAGTATAATTGAAAGTGATAACCCAGATTCCATAGGAGGTACTAGGCTACATAATAGCTTTACCGCTTATTTAGCCAAAGATATTATACAAAAAAAATGTTACTTTTTGCTTGCCCATGAACATTTACATAATTGGATAGGAAGTAAACTAAAAAACAATGAACAAGAAGAGTTAAATAAATGGTTTACTGAAGGGTTTACAGATTATTATGCCAGAGTTATAGCTCTAAAATCAGGTGGAGTTTCACTAGGGGAATTTATTGATAGCTGTAACTTATTTTTGCAATATTATTTTTTATCACCAGTAATTAATGAGCCTAATACAAGAATAGAATCTGATTATTGGCATAATTATGATATAAGAAAATTATCGTATTATCGTGGTTTTGTTTTCGCTATTTACTTGAATCATTTAATTAAACAAAATTCTAATACATATTCTTTAGATAACGTAATTCTAGATTTATATAACATTACTAAACATGATAAAGATAATTTTTCCTCTAATCTTTTTCAAAAAATAGCAAAGCCTTATGTAGGTAGATCTATCACAGCAGAAATTAGTAGATTTATAGATAAAGGAGAAACTATAGATTTAGCTGAATTAATTGATATTTTACCAATTGAAAAATCAGTAATAGGACGTTACGATCCAGGATTTGATATGGCTATATTTGATAAAGAGAAAGTTATTAGGAATATCAAAAAAACAAGTAATGCCTATAAAGCTGGCTTAAGAGATGGTGATGTAATTGTTCGCCATAGTTTTTGGAGAAATAACCCTAACAAAACCATGATTTTAAAAACAAAGGATAAGATATTTAGGTTCAAACCTGTTTCTCAAGATAACAAAGTAACTATATATCAAATAAAGGAAAATTTATCTCCTGAAGAAGAATCCGCTATTAAACAATTCTTTAATGTGAAACTTTAGGTATTGTTAAATAACGAATGACAATAACAAATCTTGATAAAAAAATATAAACAAAGAGTAAAGAATCATATCA
>JABSSF010000119.1 GCA_013214485.1 Rickettsiaceae bacterium
ATATCAAAAAATTATTAAATTTAAACCAATGATATTATATCATAAATAAGAGATTAAGTGCAATTAATTAATTTTTTTAGCAAAAAATGAAAAAAGGCACAGGCTCAGAAAGTATAGAATATGAGACGCAGAAAAAGCTTGTCTCAAAAAATGTCTCATAATATAATTATCAGAAAGTTTAAAATAATATGAGACATTAAAATGGCAAAAGTAGGATATGCTCGGGTTAGTTCGACTGGTCAAAGTTTAAAAATACAATTAGAAAAGTTAAAAGACTGCGATAAAATATATGAAGAAAAAAAATCTGGGCTAGATTCCAAAAGAGAGCAATTAGAGCAAGCACTGGAATATGTTAGGGAAGGGGACACATTTGTGGTAACAAGACTAGATAGATTAGCCCGCTCCACATTACATCTATGTAAAATAGCAGAAATTTTGAAATCAAAGAAAGTGGCATTAAAAGTAACAGATCAAAATATAGATACGACAGATGCTACAGGTAGATTGTTATTTAACATGCTAGGAGCAATAGGGCAGTTTGAAACAGAGATTAGAGCAGAACGTCAAATGGATGGTATTTCAAAAGCTAAAAAAGATGGAGTAAAGTTTGGTAGAAAGAAATCTCTAACATCAGAAGAGATAGAAAATCTAAAAGAAAAACGCTCACAAGGAAAAAAAATAAAACAGTTAATGGCAGAATATAATATTTCAAAAGCAAGCGTCTATAGATATCTTTCTCCAGAAGGGCAATATAGAGATTATAATTAAGTGTATCCCCTTTCTTTAGATATGGGGAGTATGTCAATCAGAAATACACTCATTTAAGAGAGTTAGCTAGAGTTCTTTTAATATATTGATTTAACGATCGTTTTTGCTTAACAAAAACCTCTCGTCTTTTTGTTACAATAATTATCTTGACAAAATAGACTAGACGGACTAGTCTATTAAGTGTATATTAATTTTAAAAGGATAATATTTATGACAATGTGGCAAATACAAGAGGCTAAAGCAAAGTTAAGTGAAGTAGTAAAAAAAGCTGGTAAAGAAGGAGTTCAAAGAATTAGTGTTAGGGGTAAAGAAACAGCAGTAATCTTGTCAATAGAACAATATACTAAATTAACATCACCAAAATCTACATTTGTAGATTTTATACAAAAATCTCCACTTAGAGATGTTGATATTGATTTATCAAGAAATAAAAGCAGTTGTAGAAAAATAGAGTTATAATAAAAAATGGGTTATTTAATAGATACAAATGTAATTTCGGAACTTGTAAAATCAAAACAAAACAAACAAGTTGTTGAATGGTTTAAAACAGTTCAGGATCAAGATTTATATTTAAGTGTGTTGACAATAGGAGAAATAAGAAAGGGTATTGTCAATATTGAAAGCAGCAAAAAAAAAGAAAAAATTAGAATATGGTTGGATCAGGAGCTAACTTTATGGTTTGGAGAACGAATTTTGCCTATTAATATTGAAGTAGCGGATAAATGGGGTTTTATTCAGGGTAGTTCAAAAAAAACTTTACCTGCTATAGATAGTTTAATAGCAGCAACAGCATTACATTTTGATCTAATTTTGGTAACTAGAAATATGAAAGATTTTGATTATCAGGGGTTAGAAGTAATTAATCCGTTTAAGCTTTGAAAAATAATAGAGAATTATTATATTAATTTAATATTATCAGCCTTGAAAGAGGGCAAAACCTAAAAGATGCCTGTAATAAATAATACAGGAAGTAACTAAAACTAACTACAAAAAACCGAAGAATTAGAAACAGTTTAAATAATTGTAGGTTTGTCATACTTAAGTTGTTAATAGAATAACTTAATATTTTGTGCTACTATTAAAGTAAGTGATTTAACTTTCTATCATAGAAGTATGGAACTAAAGATAATTAATTTTTTAAACGAAGTTGAAGAATTAAAAGAGAAACAGCAAGCTCAAAAAATAGATTTATTTATTTTAAAGAATAAGAATAATCTAGGGAAGATTGAAGAGTTTATTTTACCTGAATGTGAAAAAATTGATGTACAAAGAGTAACAATATTAACAAAAATATTTCCATTTTGTACAAAACTAAAAAAAATAGATGTCTCTTCAGATTTAGCTTTAACGCAAGATCAATGTACGTCATTGGGGATCGCTTTATCAAAACTTGAAAATTTACAAATCTTTATTATAAGAGCTAAATATAGTGATAAAGATACTCATTATGAAGACTTAATAAGCATATTAAGAAACATACCACAAACAATAATAGAATTGCATTTAAATAAGTATGCTATGGGGTGGTTTAAAAGATATGAAATTGAAAATGTTTTCACCATATTAAAAAATCTTCCGAATCTAAATGTCCGATTGTTTAGCGGAAGAGTTAGTTGTATTGAAAAATATTGAAAATTTAAATTGTGGTGAAGATTGGAATCCAGATAAAGCAGCTTTATTGTTAAATAATATATGGCCAAATCTAAAAGATTTTGAAATTAAAGTTTATGATGATGACGGGAAGAAATTTTTGCTTAATAATAATATTAAAAATAATAATCTAGATAGCTTAAAAATATCTACTCGAAAAAAACCATCTGAAGAAGAAAAGCAATCATTGGGTAATTTTTTATTGAAATGTAAATCTTTGAAAAAAATTAAATTAGATATTAATAGTTTAGACTCAAAGAATAGTATAAAAATATTTAGATCATTACCGAAAGATATTGAAGTAATGGAATTAAGTAACAATAACTTGGCTTTTGACAAAAGTAATCTAAAAGAAATATTCAAATTTCAAAAACTAAAGTGCTTAACATTAAATTCCAATAATTTATCAAAAGAAAGCATTAAATTATTAGCAACAAATATACATAAATTAAGCGATTTAGAAGAGTTAAGCATTACCAATAATGAAATACAAGATGAAAGTTTTATTTATTTATTAAAAGGTATTTTAAAGCTGCAACAACTAAAATATCTAAGCGTCTCAAATAATAAAATTGGTGATGAATCAATTTTAAAACTACGCCAAAATTTAGAAAATAATAAAAAGTTAAATAAATTATGCTTATCAAATAATGGAATAACTAAGGAAAGTTTAGGTGTTCTATTTGTAAACTTACGTTACATTAGTAATATTGAATATTTAGATGTTAGTAATAATTCTTTTTCAGAAAATGATATAAGAGGTCTTATAACACAACTACCAAATTTAAAAGAAATAAAATTTAAAAAAGATATTAGAGATTCTGATAATAAGATTATTACTGAATATGTCAAAGATGATGTAGCTCTGAAAATGATAAAAGATAAAGATTTTTTTATCCTAACTGATATGTCATATAATTCTATAATTGAAGACAATGATTTTATATTTAAATCTAAATTTTTTCTTGATCTAGGGGAATATAAAAAAGCAGTTGATTTATTAAACGATGGACTAAAAAAACACCCTAAAAATTGTAATTTATATGCGTTGAAAGGATATGTTCAGTATAAATTACAAGAATTTGAAGAATCTATAGAAAGTTTGAATTTTGCATTAGAAATAAACCCTGTTTTTAGTTTTGCTCATTCAATAAAAGGAAGTAGTCTTCATGAACTAAAGAAATACGACGAAGCTGTTAATTGTTTTAATGAAGCTTTAAAAAGTTCTTTTTTTTGCAGGCAAGAAAATTTAAATAATAAAGCATGTGCATTAATATTAAGTAACAAGAAGCAAGAAGCTCTTAAAGTTTTTGATAAATTATCTGATGAATTTTATCTTGCTAACCTTAATGCTGCAAAACTGTATTACCAATTGAATAAATACCAAGAATCAGCAAACAAACTATTTTCAATTTATCATGGTTATAACCAAAAAGGGTCTTTTTTCTATTTCTTTAAAAATAGAATCTTGATAGATTTTTGGCTAATAAATAGCTATGCAAAAATTGCTGATTACGGCAAACTATCATCATTTTGGAATAAATATTTGGATACTATAAAATATGAAAAAAATAATAAAAAACTAAAAAAGGAAGCTACTGAAATTTTAGAAAAATATAGTCCTGAAGCATATTCATATATAAAAATTGAAGAACTGAATTTAAAGAAAAGATATAGGGAAGCTCTTAAATGTTGTGATCATTTACTTAATAAAGCCCAGTCAAACGCAGAATTATAGAATCAAAAAGGACATTCTTTCTATGGCCTTGAAAAATATAAGGAAACTATAAATTGTTATAATAAATTTTTTGAATTAGCTTCTATAAAATTACCAGAATTTGGTATATGGTCTAGTGATAAATTCTATTCTACGTGTTTACATAAGGAAACTAGCAAAAATAACTTTAATATTTAAAAGTATAGTGCTATGATCTGATGTAATGGCACATTTAAGAA
>JABSSF010000012.1 GCA_013214485.1 Rickettsiaceae bacterium
AGGCCAGCATAACTAGGGCTGCAATATGTTGCATATTAAGCCCCATCTGACCTGTACGTTGATCAAATCCCCAAGGAGCAAACCAATTAATACAAAATATTTCTATATCGGTAAATATAGAATCAAGCCCTGGAATATTCGGGAAAGGTATTTTCACTGGAATCACACATTTCCAGCAAATACTATAACCAACAACTTGATCAAGATATATAGTAAATAATTGCGTTAAAATAATTATTCCAGCTAACATAATAACTGGTTCAATCATATATCTAAAAGTAAATTTTAACCAATTATCAAATAGATACCAGGTGAAATTAAACAGCATAAATGTTAAAAATAATGGAGCAAGACCAATCAATACTGCTAAAGCCATGAATGCCATCATATATACGGTTATAGCTCTAAATAATACTATCACTAGCATAATTAAAGTGACAAAGATGATAATAAAATATAAGACACCATTCATGCCAAGGGCAAGTAGAGCCATCATTTGTGCTCCAAAAGTTTGACTTAAAAATACTTTATTTAATACGCTTGATAAAAAGGAAAAAGGATTATTTATTGTACTACCTGCAGTAAATATACTATACCCTCCCATATTAGAAATAATATCATCTGAAAAACCAGTAACAAAAACAAACACATAATCATTAAAAAAGGTAAAGGTTTTTTCATTCATAAGCCCAGCAACAAAACCAACTTTTATTACTCTAATGACAATATCTGTTTGACTAATTTGTACATTCCCTAATAAAAATAAAAATCCATAAGCTATAATGTATAAAGTTAACATAGCTCTAATATAATCAAAGAAATTGGTACAATTATCATCTTCACCAGCTCCTTGATAACAGGTCATATTTTTAAAAATAGTTTCTGCAGCAGTTTGTATTTTAGTCTTTAGCATAGTTACTAAAGGATTTAAGATTTTCTCAAAAAAACTATCACGCGGTACATTTAAAGTGAACTCCACAGCATATTGACCAAAACTATCGACATAATCATTTGGATCATTTTTGATCCTCATCCAGATATAACCTTCACTATTTGCAGGCACAATAATTGTTCCTTTACCATCACTACTTACATTAAGAGTAGTAGCACTACCAGGTGCTGTATCATTCGGATTTTGTTCATATGGCATAATCACATATTCTACAGCTCCACGATTTGCTATCGAATCATTTACACCAATACCGTTAGAACGACGACATTTAGTTTGTTTAATATTTAAAACATACCCTCCTGTATGACCATCGTAATCAGCTGGGTTTTCACTTATAAAACGATATTGTAAATAATGCACCCCTTCATTACCGCAGGTATTCGCATTTTCACAAGTATCATCAAGTAAAACTTGATATACCGAATCATCACCATAAAAACTTATCTGATCACCATAATCCTTAATTTCAGCAAATTGGTAATTACTACCTAATTGATTTTTACTAGATGGATTTTCACTACCATCATAACGATATACTAGACCAGCTGCATCATCTGCAGAATACCAAAACTTACGATTATTTTGATAAGCACTACTATTAATATAAATCGCACTACTAGAACAAGTATAAGTATAGTTTTGTTTTAAACTATTTAGATTATCACTCCATTCAAAACTATTACTACCATCATTTAAATAAGGATCTGGTAATACCCCATTAACATTTTCCCAGCAACCACATCTATCACATACTGTATGATATCCTCCTATACAAATTATACCTGCAATGTTCCACTCTTTACATTTTCTACGACAATTACAATCGTAGCAATCTGAATTCCAATTGCAACTATCAACAAAGCTACCTGAATAAATAGAAAATTTGCCACATATAGGATTGTAACTAGTATTACCAGCACGGCAATCAGCAACAATGTCATTACCAGTAAAAATATCTTCTCTAGTTGTAGCTGCTACATCCTCTTTACGATTTGGCCATATTGCCACCACATAACGATCATTTGGAAATAATTCCGTAATATTACGCCACTCATCCGTTGTTGCATCAAATATTAAAGATATTGGCTCGCTATCTAAATCGTCAACTCGTGGAATAGCTATTTTTTTATTATCACTATCCAAATTAGATACTTGTTGTAAATTATGAGTTGGCACATATGCCTTACATAAACTTGCCTCTCCTCGAACCTCAACTTCAATTTGCTGATCAGTTTCAGTAATTATATTAGTGTTTACCCACTTGCCATATTCATTTGGATCAAGTTCAAAACCTGCTTCCCCTACTGTTGTTTGCGTTAAACTATAATTACCGTTAGCTTTAAGAGTAATTGTTTGAGTTATAGTATCAGTATTAGAAAGAGTTTGACCAGAAATATCCGAACCTGGAACAAAACTATAACGATATAAACAACCATCAGTAGTATTCATTGCCCCAATAGCAGCTATAAACCATAGTACTATACATACTATAATAGAAATTATAACTAATAGGAACATAAAGCCCAGAGTATCATCTTGCTTCATCAGCTACCACCTCCTCCAGCTTTACTAATCATATCACCGCCACCTGAAGAGCCTGAGCCACCACCACCAGAATCTTTATCTATACCGCCTCTCTTAGTATCACCACCATCCTTACCCTTATCACCTTCAGCTACGTTTTTTGCCATATCTTTCATTGCTTGCTGAGAATCTCTAGCATAAGAAGCCATCTTCATTGCTCCATCAACAAAGGCAGTCGGCGAAGCAGTCACTGCGGATAACCTAGCACCACTAGTTATATCTGCCGCAAATTCATTTACCGATTGCATGAAATAATAGAATATAAAGGTAAATACCAAGACATAAAATAAATTAGTATTTAGTTTTAATACATCTTTGATAAATTTAATATCAAAAAGAATAACATGAACTGATTGCCATCCACTTCCAGTATAATATTTCATCAACTTATAACCTGGACTCTCTAAACATTCCTCACTGTCAGCATCAGGTGATTGCAATTCAAATGTACTAAAACTAATATCAGCAATAGAATAATCATGTCTTTTAAATTCACAATTACCATATATAGCAGAATCATACATTGTAAGTAATAATGCAATAAAACCACCAATTATTGCTGGCTGCAAAGTACAAGAAAGTGTAACGCGTAGCCAAGCATCAAAATATGATTTTGTCCTTTCAAATAAAGCCATAGTAATAAATATAGGTGAAATATATGCCATAACATATAATGTAATCAAACAAACTAAATAAGCAGTTAAAAAATATAAAATTACTGAAATAAAGAATAAGGCAAAAACAATGCCAGCTAGCACTATAATAATATTTCCTGCGATAAAAAATCCGAACATTACAGAGAAGAAACTTAAATTTGCTGGTGTAGCTAAGACATCCACTGCAGCATCAACAGTAGATGGGTCGCCAAGATCAACAGAATTACCAGTGCCACCAGAAGAACCACTAGAGGTAGCATCATCAAGTAAACTGCCAATATTATATAAAAGTTGCATTCCTAAATAGTAGCCAATACGACAATCAATAGCATCCCACATCTTGTAATACTCGTAACCAACCTCATATTTATCTCTATCAAACTCACATAGGCCTTGAGACCCTGCAGCAGAAAAAACAATTTCTGCAAAATCCGAAGTTAGTTGTGTCAATATAGGCAAGGCTACTTCCGTCATTCCATTATGTTGGGTTTGTTTTCCTTGAACAAAATATAATGGCCCAAGACCAACGGCAAAATAAGCAACTAAGATGATCTTAGCAACAAATATAGAGATTTGATTTAAACTGGCATATTCCATATTCATTACTAACTTAAAGCCATATACCATAGCATATAAAACTAATGCTGCTCTTATTGCTACTTTTAAAGCCTCTTGGAATGTTGGAAATGGACTAAGTATAGTTATTTCTGGAGTATTTTCTGGCAAACAATCAGTATTATACTGATAAAATACTTTATCCAATGATTCTGTTAAACATTGTATGGCTCTTCCTGAAAAATTAACCATTGATTGGCTTTTGTTACCCTCATAACAAGAATCAGCGATAATACGACAAACTTCTTCTAGAGATTCTTCTATAACTTCATCACTAGCAGCTCTACAAATTATAGGGGCATGACCACGAGAAGTTGGCATAGTTAAACAAATACTACTATCAATTAATTCAACCTTTAGTTCTATATCCTTTAATAAATCATTTCCTCCAATATCTGGATTACTACTTAAACTACCTAAAGTAGCAGAATTATCTAAAGATAGAGTAACTTCGGTACAAGGATCAGGAACTGGATTTTCATTTCTAATACAAAATTTTAAATCTTTACCTTCAATATCACAAGCATTAGATACATAGGTTTTCATATCAATATTATTTTTTATATAACCATATGCTGTACCTTCAGTTAAATAATTATCAGTTTCAGGGAAATTTACTGGCACACAAGATTCACCATACTGGGCATAGACTAGTTTAGAGCTTAGTAATAGTATCATTACTATCCCCAGAAATTTAACTTTTTGTTTAACTAATCTTATCATTGTATTCAATCTTTTTATTTTGCATTTTTACTTATGCTATCTCCGCCACCACCACCACTTTTACCTAATTTCTCCACTTTATCCCCAATAGTTTTTGAAGTTCTAGCTATCTTATCTCCCCTATCTTTATCTTCATCTTTACCATCTTCCTTATCCTTATCTTTCTTTTCATCCTTATCAGGCATTTCAGGGTCACCTCCAGCCGCAGCTCCAGCTGCAGCCATTCCTGCTTTAAATACATCCTGAGCACCAATTGCCATATTACCAATATTAACCCCTGAACTTATATCAGCTGCAAATTCTGTTAAACTACTACTAAAGTTATACATCAAATAGAGGGCGAAACAGGCAATGAACAAAGCTCCGATAAGAGCAATAATTTTTTCGTATATTACTTCAATCATAGTAAAGAATTTTCCAGGTGATGGGACTATAGAACTTAAAAAGTCATATCTGCTAGCATCCTCAGAAGCTGAGGTATTTTCCATCCAAGGAAATTCTGCAGTATCTTCTACATCTGAATCATAATCATAAAATATTGACATTGGATTATTTAAGATATAGCCTAAACTATTTTGACAACCTTCAGCATCTTCTGAGGAAGGATACCCATCCCAATCATTATCAACATAAAATACATCTACTTGCCTACCACCAACTGTTATTGTGCTATTGTTATATTGACAAGTACCATAAAAACCAAAATCATATATAGCAAACATCGCCGTTAGAAATACTACAGCAACTGCTGGCTGAATCATAAATGATAGTAATAATCTAACCCAAGAATCAAAATAGCCTCTGGTATAGTTAAATAAGAATAACGGTACAAACAAAGGAGCTAGCACCCCAAGAATTACAATACCAATAATACATACTACAGTAGCATTTACTAAAAATGCTGCTACTGAAATAACTAATAACGGATACATTAAAGCTAAAGAAATCAGTGTTGGATTTCCTGAAATAACGGCTGGAATTAATAAATATATATAAGGAGGGATTGGAGCATTGAAACCATCAAATTTAGAAAAATCTCCAGCTCTTGAAGCATTATCAACAATTAAAGTTTGAATAAAATCAAGACCAAGATAATGACTTATCCGACAATCAAGTGCATCCCATAATGCAAGATGAGCTAAGCCATCAGGATAATCATCAGCAGAAAATTCACAAAGTGTTGAAGGGCTAGCATTAATGATCCAGCTAGACATTTCTGTCATGCCATTTAATAACAATGGAAATGCCCATTGAATCATTCCATCTAAGCGATCAAATGGATTATCAGATCCTGCAGTGACATTTAACCCTATTGAAAAATAAGTAACAAATAAAATTTTCAGTGCAAAATTAATTATTTCTTGTTTTTTCAGGGTTCCACCTGATAAAAGGACTTTAAAACCAAATAAAATCACATAAATTGTTAACAAAGCTGAAACTATTTTATGCATTCCTACTTGGAACTGGAATAATGAGCTAGAAGCCTTGCCAGCACTAGTAGATACTGCGCTTAAATCACCAAAAGAACAAACATCATTACTAATCATCAATTTAGAGACCATCTCTTTAACACACTCAATAAGAGGGCCTGTCATTACAATTGCATTTCTTGAATTATTATAAGCTCGTTGATAACACCCATTTGTTCCTGAACAATGAGTAAGAGCCATAGTATCAGCTCCTATATCACTAAAAGTTGGATTAACTGACATAAAATCAGCATATATAGAAATTGGAAAAGGTTCCTTAATATATTTACAACCAACAGGTATCCAGCCACCAAAACTCTGCGTTGCAACACATAATTTATCCTTATCCCTAATTACCTTCCATGGCAAAGGAAAAGGAGCGTCTGACATAGTACCTGAATCCCCTTCTGTTTTAGTAAATTTTGTATGATAATCTTCTTTAGGAATATTCCAAGCATCCTTAACAGCATTCCAAACATTTTTACCCTCAATAATACTAGTTACAACAGCAATAGCAGTATCTCCTATAGCCTCTAATCTTTCTTCACCTAAATCAAGATTATTACATAAATAAAATGTCATTTCTCGTGTATCAAAATCAACTCTATTTTCACGCAAACAAGAATCCTCAATGTCTTCTAAATCTGGATCATGTAACTTAAGATGTAATAAGAACACTGGAAACAATCCTGGAGAAATAATACTTGCAATAGCATAGCTAGAAAATGGTGCAGGAACACAAGTATGAGAATCTTCCCTTCGAATTAAATCTCCAACCCCTTGAGTCTCGCAAGTTAAATTTTCTAAAGTAGAAGCAATTGTATCTAAATCAGAATCTGCTTTGGCTATTGTCGTTTGCAGTATTATAATTATTATTAAGTAATTTAGATAAAATATTGGTCTTAGCAAAGGCAATTGCTTTAATATTTTCAATAAAGATTTTGTAAAAAATTTAAATTTTTTAAACCAACTTATAGTTAAAAACACTAAATTACCCCAATGATTTTACCTCTTCATAAAAAATTGATAGCCATTTCTTTGGATCAGAGCCATGTTCTGCTATAATTTTATCAAGTAACAGAACTGTATCTGCTCTACCAGATAGCACATTAATTATATTATCCATACCAGCTAAATTAACTTTAGCAACCACAGCATTTACCCCTTGTTTAATTAAAAAATATCTCGATGACGGATCCGTAGTTTTAATTAACATATACTCTCTTTGTGAGAGCATAAATGCTGTACGGTAAACATCTGTAGCTTTTAAATTAGGCAGGAAAATTTGTGTTGCTGTTTGCTGAATTAAGGTATCACTAATCTGGCTTTTAGTTGCATCTTCAACACTTTGTGTTGCAAAAATTACAAAAGTATTTAGTTTCCGCAAAACTTTCAACCAATCTTTAATTTTTGGCGCAAATACTGGGTTATCAATTAAAGCCCAGGCTTCATCTAAAACTATCATGGTTTTAGAGCCATCAAGGGAGATATTAATCCGATGGAAAATATAAATAAGTACTGGAGAAAGACTAATAGTATCTTTAAGCAATTCAGCCATTTCAAAACCGAATACCCTAGCTGCTCCAAGATCTATAGCATCTTCATCATTATCAAAAATTTTAGCATGAGAACCTTTACCATGCCACATTTCAATTCTACTAGCTAAAGTTCCAGGGCCTGGCATCCCTAAAAATGCTACAATATTACTAAGTTTACGATCTCTTTTATCCAAACGATAATTTCCTTCTATTGCTTGTGTTAGTAATTTAATATCTTCAGCATCTAATTTCTCTCCACTTGTAGTAACTAATGCTTTAAGCCAATCAAGTAAGAAAGCTCTATTTTCCCCGTTATCTGGCAATTGTAGTGGATTAAAACCACAATTTTTTCCAGGGTCAATTACTGTATACACCCCGTCTAAAGCTTTAATAAATATTTCTGCTCCTCGATCTTTATCAAAAAAGAACATTCGCGGACGAAATTTTTGTGCTTGAGCACATAAGAAATTCATTAATACAGTTTTACCAGCACCAGTAGGACCAATGATTAAAGTATGACCAACATCCCTAACATGGAAATTAAAGTAAAATGGTGTTCCTGAAGTAGTATCTAAAACAGTGACATGATCACCCCAATGATTACCAGACATTTGACCAGGTGGATAATTATGCATTGAAGCAAATCCAGCTAAATTTAAAGTATTAATCATTGACTTACGAATAATATAATCAAGATTACCAGGTAATTGTCCCCAATAGCTAGGTTCTAAATTTACATATTCTCTTACTGACTGCATACCACAATTAGAGAGTTCTACCGCAGCCATAGATAAGGTGTTTTCTAAAGCCTTCAAATCATTATCCATACATAAAAAAGAAATATGATGATGACCAAAACCAATGTCACCGCTCATAGCCATATCTAATGCTTGTGAAATTTCAGCAATTTGCGATACTGCTTTATCCCCTGCTTGAATCATTCTATTTTGTTGTAACTGCATGTTATTAATTGCAATTGTACGATTAGCAAAAGAAAAGCTTTGTGCCATGATAAATTCAAATGGCATTTGTAAGAAACCATCAAAAACCCCAGCAGAAGTATTAGGACCATATTCTATAACACTTACAATACCTGCATATTTTTTTCCTCTAGGGCCTCTTGCTTCCATTGATCTTGAGCCAAAAAAGAGCCTATTAGTTGGTAAATATTTATCAAGGGAATTTCTAGTCAACATCATTGGTACTGAATCACCACAATTAACGATAGATGCTAAAAATTCGCTAATTTCACAATAAATACCATTTTTTGTTTTTCTTACTCCAAGTAGCTTAGAATCATAATCCCGCAAGGTATTTAGCACTCTGGTTGTCATTTCTTGCAAACTTTCCTGCATTTCCCGCATGTCATTTTCCCATGCAGATTTATCTGACTTTTGTCGTAATTTTTTCAGTAAATGAGCAACTATCGCAGCCCCTTCTTTATCTGGTTCATATAAAATACTAACATATAATTCATTAAAATATGAATGAGCTTTAGTACTTTTATTACGCCATTCATTTTCCAAATAGCTAATAAAGTCCTCACCAGATTTTACCGTCGGATCAATATTATAATCCCCCATTTCTTGTATTACTGATTTACGACGTCGTAACATATGAAAATATAATGTCACGTTACCTGAAGCCATATTCTTGAACAATGAATTACGGATATTTTTTCTAATATCTAAATCTTCATCATCTGCTGTTTCAAAAGAAAAACCACTAACTTTAATTACTTGTAATAAACCATTAGCCTTAGTCAAAATCGTATTTTTATCCCAATGACCTTTATAAGGAATAAAATCTGATACTGGTTTTTCTCTCCTTGATATGGACTCTCTTGCTGCTACAGTTTTAAATAATTTCAACATATATTTATCTTCTATTCTTAAACATTATAAGAATTAGCCCCGTAATATGATTTATTAGAACATTGATTACATTTCGCTGAATAATTAAGATACAACTCCATAAATCTTGGTTCTTTAAAACATAATAAATAACCAATTAAATGTACTACTGCTGCTATGAATATAATGTAAATACTTGATTTTTGTATAAATAAAGTTACTGAGACCATTAAATTTAACATTGCATATTGAATACTAACACCGAAAATCATTGATGGTCTAGTAAGGCCAATAAATAATGGATCTGAACCTACTGAGCCTGCCATATTTCCTCGCAAAATAATTACTATTATGTTAATATTTTAATTGAATTTAACTAAATAAATCAAATCTATAATGGCATTGTCAGGAAAGTTTTTTTTTAAAGATACTTAATTACGTCAATTGTTATATTCTACCAACTTGAAAAGGTTAGATAATTTGTTGACAAGTCCTACGTAACCTTTACAGTTATAACGGTTTTAGGGTCACAACAAATAAGGCTCAATATCATAACAATAAAAATTTATATCACCATCGTTTATAACAGGAACATTATTTACAATATTATCTATATCATTTATAGGAAGAAATTCTGCAATTTCTTGGGTCAAATAATCATTACCCTTGAAATTTTCAGTTAAAGCTTTTTTAGCTATGGTTAAAGTCTTAGGATCATTAGCATAATAATCTAATATTTCAAAGTAACTTGCTTTTATTGTCTTAACAAATTTGTCTATTTTTTCTGGGGTAAATTTATCATTCATAAATGCTTCAATTAACAACTTTGCCCCAGCCAAATTAGTAAATACTTTCTTTGTGATTTTTTTATTAAAGCCACTATAAGTTTTTCTTAGATGATTAGCAAAATTTTCATTGTCTATAGTCCTTGAAAATTGATCATTATCATAATCTTGATCAGGATTTAGTATTGAATATATATATTTGATTATAGGAATTTTAAATGTAGCCTTTTTATTAAAAACTAAAATTTTCCTAGTATATTCTTCTTTTTCTTCATCTAAAATTATACATTGTTCTGAAAAAAAATTATAAAACTCCTTTTCTATATAGACAAGAATCTGCATTATTTCATCAAGTTGATCTAAATATAAATAAGTAAATTCTGTAGCTTTTAAACTTATTATTGACTTTTTACCAAATTTATTTTGTTGCAATGTAGGTTGATATAAAAACTTTAACTCTGCACCTTGTTGCATGGTTACTAGTTTAACTGTTCCAGCAAAATTTTTATCAATCTGGTTAGAATTCCAAATTTTATATATAGTAAGTTTTGAGTTTTTTTGTAAATCCACATATTTAATTAAATTATTAATATAGAAGTTATCACCAAAATCCTGAACTATTTCACATTTAGCCTTTTCTGCTAATTTTAGCCTATCAATTTGATTACCATTTTCTAAATTAAATATATTAACCTTGGCTTTTAGAGGTACTATGACTTCTTTGATACAATAATTTGGAGCAAAAAAAACTAGATTAAGTGTAGATTTGGTAAATAACCTGATATATTTAATATCTTTAATTTTTGCATCATTTAAATGAAGATCTACATTATCAACCTCATTAAGCATCTCAAACGAACTTATTGACCGATAATCAGTAGTAATATTATCTGCTTTCTTATTAAATTTGCTTTTTTTTGATGGTGATAATAAATCTCTATACTGATCCAGATCACCAATAGGTGTACCTATGTTTGAAATTTCATTATCTTTATACAAGACTTTTCCATATTTTTGCTGATTATTTTTAAAACTCTTTGACATATTTATTACGGAAAAAAATTTTTTACTTAAAACACATATTTATTAACTATAACTCATTAATTCATGATATACAATTAGAGATAACTTTGTACACTATTTAAACAACTTTTAATAATCAAGCGGAGGATATTATGCCAATAAATGCAATGAAACTAAAAGAAATATGTAAAAACATTAATAATCCACATAGAGGGTTGTTTGCTCATTTCGAAAAGCTTTACAATAAAAAATGTAATGACTCAAATACTTATAAGCTTTTAATGGCTGAAAAAAATAATGTTAACAAACAGCTTTTAATGTTTCAGACACAGGTAAAACAGAAGATACTTAAATTAGAGCAACCTAGAAATCAACTTATAAATCAAATAAAGCAACTAGAAAATGAAATAAAAGACAAAGAAAATAATGTCAATCAGCTAACAAGCCAAATTGCAATGCAGAATTCTTCTAACGATCTTATGGTAAATCTTAATAAATTTAGTCAAGAAAAAACTAATCTAAGTATTGAATTGGCTAAATTAAATAATAAATTAAAAGATATAAATAATAACTACGAACCACTACAACAAGAGCTTGAATCATATAATCAAGCTATGCGTATAATGAATAAAGGGGTAACAAACTTAATTCAACAATCATTAAATAATTTAAAATCATCAAATGCATCAGATAAAGCTAACAATTCTCATCAAAAACCTACTAAATCTAAAAAGAAAGTAAATAAATATGATAACGATGATGATGATTACGATAGTGATGCAAAAGAAAAAGAATTAGATAACTATGAAATAGAAAGAAAGAAATTTGAAAGAGAAAAAAGAAAATTTGCAGAAGAAAAACTTAAAAGAGAAAAAGAAGAATTTGAGAAAATGAAACGTGATGCAGAAAGAGCAAAATTTGAAGAAGAAAAACGAAAATTTGAGAAAATGAAACGTAAAGCAAAAAATAAAAAGAAATATGATAGTGATGACAGCGATGATTCAGATGATGATTATAACTACAGTAAAAAGAACAAGAGAAAGAAGAAAAAAGATGATGATAAGCTTGATAAGGTTTTAAAACAGCTAGATGAACAAAATAAACAGATGCATGAAATGAGTAAAATTATTAACAAATTACATGGCACTGTTGACGACTTAAAAAGCCAGATTACTCAAAAAGATAACACAATTCATTCACTCCAGAAAAAACTAGCAGATAACCAAATTCATAATATCATGAATGAAGATATCATGCTTAACGATGATGATAATGTTACCTACCCCCACCATCCTCAAAAAAACGGATACTATAATCATCCTCAAAATGCTTATAATGGAGGACTTCCTCCAATACCTAGAAGAGCAAGTTTAATAAGCAATAAGGAAATAGATGATGTACAAAAACATATGCATCAATTAATACCTAATATACCACACCAAGTTCAGCAACGCATTGACCCTTCTCCTACACTTAATCAACTTAATGAAAATAAAAGTGTAGATGTTTTTGAGTATCCCTACGGACATCATGAAGTAAATCAAGTACCAACTAAGTATGGTCTATCTATTAACCCAAATGCACCAAAACTAGATATGTTAAACAATTCTAGTAATCAGAATAGCGATGGTAGTTTTACTCCAGGAAAACGAGATAGTCGGATTAAAAAAATTGCTGCAGATATGGCACAATCACCCCCATTTAATAATAATAAACCTAGCTTTAATGATGTTAGTAGTGGTGGGACTGCTTACAGTGATGATAGGTATAGTAATTTAGTAAGAACTTTAAAATGGAAAATATCAACAAACAACCTCAATAGCAATGAAAAATCTCAAATAAACAGATTATTACAAAAACAAACAGATAATAAATCCTTATCTAATATAGAGCAAGAATATTTAGATGCATATCTTGAAGCAAGAGATAATGTACTAATGGATCAAAATAGTAATTACGCTAAACACAGTAATAATAATAGCGATAATAGTCTTTACTCTCAACATCTGAGAATAGATAAAAAAGCGTCAAATCCAAACCTAAAATTAAATAATCATAATTCTGATCAGTCCAATGATGGTACTCATTTCGTTGGAGGTTATAATAATTATAATAATGCTTCAAAAAATAAATATGCAAATGATAGTTTATTTAACTTAGATCAAAGCAGTGATGATGAGCTTGGACTCATGGGAGTTGTCGATCCTAAATATAATAATGAAGGATTTGACGGCACAGGTTCATAAATAATAGGGAAGTTTGTGTGGTAATCCAGAGAAAAAATATACCCATCATCCTGAGCCAACCTTTGGTTGGCACGAGGATCCAGATTTGATTGTATTACATATTTTTCAGAATATGAGCTTCTACAAATGTGTATAATTTTGGATCCTAGTTTTTTACATACATTTTTTTTCTGGATTGTATCTTAAAGAAGTGACATATAATAAAGTACAAATTACGGTAAACTTTACAACGATTGATTGTAAAGTTTTAAAGAACTGGTTCCCGCTATTAGCAAGAATATTTATGTTTGTGGTAATCCAAATAAAAAAAGGAATATCTTTATCAAATTAGATATTCCTTTTAAATTTTTATTAATTTTTTAAGTTATGACTACTTAAAAGTCAAATCTTAAACCAGCAGTTAAGAAATGTCCTTTAATCTCATATCCTCTATTAGTAGTGGTACCATCTGGGAATTTAAATTTCTTAGTTTTGTCAAAGCCTCTAAAACTGTAAGTTAATTCTGCATTAATACCTGGTGCAATTTCTGCAGAACTACCCAAATATACTGCAAACACAGGGGTAGTCTTGTTATTTGCTTTACCAACTTCAGTGCTTTTATCATCTGGGTCTTGAAGAGTTATCTTACCTTCTATTTGTGCAGCACCAATACCTACCCCTGTAAATAGTTTAAATGCACTTGCATCAAACAGATCAACAAAAGCATTGAGTAGTAAGCTATTAACTCTTAAAGTTACTTTATTTTCGAAATTATCTCCCTTTAATTTTAGTTTAGGATCTATAATATGATCAAAAGCTAAATCTATTCTCAAATTGTCCATCCAATAATATCCAACAGCAGCTCCAATAACAAAATCATTATCTGATTTGAATTTTTTATCGCCAGCATTTGTGAATTTCTTTTCATTTAGTTTTACCCCGCCAACTTGGAGTCTTCCATAAAACGTATCTTCAGTTGCAAATGCTGTTGAAGAACTGAGTACAGCTAATGCTGCTGTAGTTAATATGACTTTTTTCATAATTTTCCTCTTAAATTGATTAAATCTTAAAAATTTACAAAAACCTAATAATTTACTTCAAGGTCTAAAGGTAAAACCAGAAGTAAATTAATAATTAATTATGACTTAACTTGTAACATAATAAATGCTCTAGCAGAACAAGTCTTTATGTTTTAATAAGTAAAAAGCACAAAATTAATATTGTTTGTGATAAAAAGCACACATAACTTAAACGATAAATTAATTCTTAGAAATTATATATTTTTCGAATTTATTTTTTTCATTAATATGCTTTTCAGCATCAGCTAATGCTGGTTTTTTTTTAGTGATATTAGGCCATTTAGCTGCTAACTCCTTATTCCTTTCTACCCATAAAAGCATATCAGGAGATTCTTCTTTTATAGCATCAATTGGGCATTCTGGAACGCATACTCCGCAATCTATACATTCATCTGGGTTAATTACTAACATTAATTTTCCTTCGTAGAAGCAATCTACAGGACAAACTTCTACACAATCAGTATATTTACACTTAACACAGTTGTCTGTTACTACATAAGTCATTTAATTTAATTTATTTTTTTATTTGTAATAATAATGTTTTAGTTCTTAGTAATAATAATAATAAAAAATAACTTGTAAAACTAAAAAACATAATAAATAAAGGTAATAACATTGAGCTATGTATCGCAGGGCCAGATAATTTAATTACACTAGCAGGTTGATGCAGGCTATACCAAATATCTACAGAAAATTTAACAATGGGTACGTTTATAAAGCCAATTAATGCCATAACGGATGCTGGTTTCTCTGCTCTCATTATATTGTTACCACTGTAAACTATAGCTATATAGCTTAAATATAATAAAAATAATACTAACATCGAAGTAAGTCTAGCATCCCAAACCCACCAGATACCCCAGATTGGTTTTCCCCAAAAGCTACCAGTTATTAAAGTAATTGCTGCAAATGTGGCGCCTATTGGAGCTGCTGCTACTGCTAATAAATATGCCATTCTAATACGCCACACTAAGCTAAGTAAACTACATACAGCAATAAAGCTGTATACTGCTAAACTCATCCAAGCAGCTGGAACGTGGATATACATAATTCTAACCATCTCTCCTTGTTGGTAATCAGGTGGTGAGGCAAGCAATGCATAATATAAGCCAATAATTAAATTACAGGGAAAAATAATTGTTAATATTTGTAATAATAACTTACTAGCTTTATTAAAATAATTTGGGTTTAGTATTTTTAACATTTATCTTATTACTATTGTTGACAATATATTTTGTCGATATTCTTCTCCATTATGACAATAACGACGATAGCTTGGATACTTAGCTTCATTACTATACGTATCTTCATTAATATGATCGACTATTGTAACTTGCTCTTGATCCAATTTATGCTTTACAAAGCTGGGTAAATCAAACATATAATGATCATCTTTTACTGAATGTGTAAAAAACTTCTTATAATCACTGGAAGATTCTATAAAATTACTATAATATTCAGCCCCTACCTCATAAGAATCTTGAATAATAGCAGGTCCAATCACTGCTTTAATATCTGTTGCGCCTTTTTTTACCATCCTACTAACTATATTTTTTATAATATCATCTTTAGTTCCACGCCAGCCACAATGTGCAGCACCAATTACTGATCCTGAAGTACAAAAAAATAATACTGGGACACAATCTGCTGTTTTAATAGCTAACACAACTCCTTTTTGTGTCGATATTAACCCATCAGCTGCAGGGATTTTAATATGATTAACATCTGCATCAATTATTTTGTTACTATGAATTTGCTTTAAAATTACTAGTTTTTTTGCTGCGAATTGATCAATAACTAATTGTTTGTTACGTTCTATTTCTGCTAATTTTATCTCACTTCCTATTTTTTTTTTATCAAAAATAAGGCTACATCTATCATGTGTCTTGTCAAAAATCTTATAATAGACTTTATTATGAATTAATTCTGTAATCATGAATTTATTATCAAAGAATAATAATTATAATGCTTCTAAATTAGCAGATACTCTTAAACAAAACAATGTTTTAAACTCTTTAACGCAAAATTTTAAACGGATATATAACTTAACTCCTTGTATTGGTGTTGAATTAGAATTTTATTTAGATAATATACAAGAGATAAATAAATTTTTAAAAAATTCTACAATAAAAATTACCCCTGAATTAGGAAATAATCAGTTTGAATTTGAACTACCTGCAACAACGGATATTGCAACTTACCCTGATTTAATAATAAATAGTAAAAAATATTTACAAGATTTAGCTAAAAAATACCAAGGAACTGTAGATTTTAGTTCTAAGCCGTTTATTGATGATTTTGGTAGTAGTATGCATATTCATTTAAATTTCCTTGAAGAAGAAAAAACAAGTACCAATAGTAGCTTAAATAAATATGCTAGAATCTTATGCCATTATCTACCAGAAACTATTCATTATTTCCTACCAAAGAAACAGGATTATAATAGATTAGATAATAATTTTATGGCTCCTACCCATATATCTTATGGTAATAATAATCGAACTGTGATGATTCGTATGCCAGATAGTTATCCTAAACGTTTAGAACATCGCCTAGCTGCAGCTGATGCTGATCCTTATTTAGTAATTTATGCAATATTAAATTCAATTTTTCAAGGTATACCTAATTATGCTAAAATCAATAGATTGGAAAAGATTTATGGTAATGCCTTCGATACTCAGTACAATTTAATGATGATTAAAGAATTACCATGTATAAACTACTGAAAAATCTTTTATATATATTCAAGGCGGATGAATGCCAATGATAAAATAAATTATACTATTTAGTTGTTAAACTATTGAATAATTAATATTTACTGGTCTGCGTGGACATGGGGTAATACCATATGTATCATCACTACTATTACTTACACATGGACTTTTGACCTCATATGGAGCTGATGGAGTACATGATGATAATAAAAATAATAATAAGATTATTATAAATAAGTTTTTACCAACAATTCTCATTTTTCTATATTATTAATTAATTAACTTACACTTAATATAATAACTTAAAAATTATCCACTACGCAACATTAAATTGTAAAAAAATAGCCCTTAAGTAACTATTATTATGCCTTGAAGGTCACAAAGAATAAGATTTTTTAATATATTATAGATATAAGTTAGATAAATATCTACGTTATTTGTCTAACCAGCGGTAAAATTAAAGTATGTAATTATTTAAGACGGCAATGGAACCAGTTCTACAATCATTAAAAGAATATATAGAATCTGAAGAATATTTTACTGATGCTAGAAAATGGTATAGATATAAGTATATTTATCCTTTTACCTATAGATCACTAAACGTTATTGTTACTTCTATTATTTTAATAATTTTTCTTGGGCTATTAATAAATTTATATGAATTATTTCCTACTGTAATCAAAAAAAATTATGCTATTAATGCTGAGTCTTCTGCTCGTAAATCAGCTAAAATAATTAATGCTAATCAAATAGAGAATAATCCTCTTGCTTCGATAACAGATATTTTAGTTAGGAACTATGTCGAAAGGCGAGAAAAATATAACTATGATTCTTTAAAAAAACAATTTGTTTTTGTAAAAAACAATTCAACTCGAATCGTTTTTCGTAGTTTTTATAATTTTATGAATATTGACAACGCCTCATCGCCAGTATTGAGATACCAAAAATCTGTACGTAGAACTATCAATATTATATCAACAAAATATGAATCACCATTAAAAGCTGTAGTAAAATTTAATTCTATTGCTAAAAATCAATCAGGTGAAATTATTGAAGATATTATTTGGCAAGCTAAAATTGACTATGAAATTGATAAAATTAACTTAAATATAGCTTCTAATTCAAGATTTAATTTCACAATCACTAATTATCAGTTAAAATTATTAGATGATAGGAAGGATAAGGTAAAATGAAAAAATATATAATTTTTTTTGTATTATTATTTATTAGTATAGGAACATATGCTATCCGTGAATCGCGCCCGACACCAATAGATGGTAGGCTAAGAGTAATGATATATAATCCCAATGATGTATTTAAATTTACAGGCTATTATGGTTATCAAGCAAGTATAGAGTTAGGAAATGATGAAGAAATTATCAGTATTTCTATGGGTGATACTACTGGGTGGCAAGTAGTTCCATCTGGTAATAGGATCTTTATTAAACCAATGGAACAAGATGCTACTACAAATATGACATTAATTACTAATAAAAGAACCTATTTCTTTGAGTTATACGGCGAAGAAACAAAGGATATCCGTGATCCGAATATGGTATTTCATGTCAAATTCTTATATCCTGATGAAGAAGAAGATTTACAATTTAGTCACATTACGCAGTCACAAGCAGGCCCTGATTTAAATCATCCAGAAAAATTTAATTTCAATTACACTATTAGTGGCAACGAAGAAATAGCCCCTATTAGAATTTTTGATGATGGTGAATTTACTTACTTACAATTTAGAAATAAAAACAAAGAAATTCCTGCTATCTTTGCCGTAGATAAAGATTTACGTGAATCTATGGTGAATTCAAGACTTGATCCAAACAATGAAAATTTAATCATTATAGAACAGGTATTTCATAAGCTAAGTTTAAGAGCAGGTAAATATATTACCTGCATTTTTAATGAATCTTATAAACGATATTAAAAACCCGTCATCCTGAGCAGACTTTAGTCTGCGTGAGGATCCAGATTTGATTAATTACATGTTTTTTTTCTCTGGATTGTATCTTAAAGAAGTGACATGTGATAAAGTACAAATTATATGTTACAGGGAAGTGAGAACGTTTTCTGGAGTACGTAAATATATTAGTTCACTTCTTGGACAGGTTGATTCTTGTATAGATTGTGGATCGTCGGCCTTAGGTATTTTTGTTTGTTTTTTTGCAGCTTTGTCCCAAAACAATATTATTTCTTGGAAATAATATTGTTTTTCATCATAATCATAATTACAATACATAATCGCACTATCTTTTCCTCCAAATAACTTTAACCAGTCTCCAAGTAGCATTGATTTACCTATATAATCATTTAAATATATGTTATTCTCAATTATTTTATTACTAATTTCATATGTTTTTTTGAAATACATATCTTCAGTAAAACCAGCACACACTCCAAAAATTTGCCAAGCATATTCCGCTAATTTTTTATCATAAGCAAATTTGGATTCAAGATTAATCCATGTTTCCTCTTTAATGTTATTTTTGTCAAACTTAGCATTAAGTTGTTTTTCGAAACAATCTTCATCGTGAGTATAAAACAAAACATCTATGTTATTTGGGTTTTTATTATTTTTAATAATGTCAAAATAACTTATCGCTGGGTCGTACTCTTCTTTAAATGCTATTACTTTAATTTCAGGAACCCAACTTATTGATACAGCATAAATATTAGACAAATCACTCGCTTTTGCTGATGGCACGGTAAATAATAATGTCAAAAATAACAGTAATAATAAATTTTTATTGGTCATAGTAAGCTAAAAATACTTTAAATTATTTACGCATTCATAACCTTATTAATAATGTCTAAGCATAGAATCATGAATAGTGATATATTTATCATTTATATTCAATTCAAAATAGCTAGCCACTTTTAATAAGTTCTAGACGATCTTTAGCGAATAATTCAATTTGAAATTTAGCAAAATCATCATGAGTTATTTTACTAGCTAATTTATTAGCTGCTAGTAAAATTTTTAAATCCCTTGCAAGATCTGCAAAAAAGAAATCAGGCTCACCACTTTGTTTAGTACCTAAGATTTCACCACCACCTCTTAAAATCAAATCTTGTTCAGCAATATAAAATCCATCATTACTATTGCGCATAATTTCTAAACGTTTCCTAGCAAGCTTTGAAAATCTTTTAGGGTTATATAGCAATATACAATAAGATTTTAGTGTACCTCTACCTACTCTACCTCGAAGTTGATGTAGCTGTGCTAGACCAAACTTTTCAGCATTTTCAATAATCATTAAGGTACTATCTGGAACATCAATCCCAACTTCTATTACTGTAGTTGTAACTAAGATTTTAAGAGTTCCCGCTTTAAAATCTTGCATTAACTTTTCTTTTTCTATCTCTTTAAGTCTACCATGTAATAAGCCAACCTGACCTGGATAATGCTCATTTAACTCTTGAAATCTAGTAGTAACATCAGCATAATTATTATCATCATCAATATTTTCTGTTTCTGTTTCTGTTTCAAGACTAGTATCTTTAGGATCTATGAGAGGACACACCCAATATATTTTTTCTCCTTGATCCAATTTTTTTGCTAAAGAACCAATTATACTAATCTTTTTGCTAAGTGATGTTACTGTAGTAGTAATAGGAAGACGATTTTTGGGTTTCGTTTTTATTTGCGAAGATTCCATATCACCAAAGATAGTCAGCGTCAAGCTCCGTGGAATAGGAGTTGCTGTCATAACTAATACATCTGGATGAGAGGCTTTATTAATTAATTCTAAACGTTGTTCAACACCAAAGCGATGTTGTTCATCAATTATAACAAATCCGAGATCTTGAAAATCCACTCCTTCTTGAAACAAAGCATGAGTACCAATTAAAATATTAATAGTCCCATCAGCAAGATCTGCTTTAATTTCTCTTCGCGCCTTTATTCTAGTTTTCCCAGTTAATAAAGCTATATTAATATTAGTATGTTGTAATGCTTTTTGCAAAAATTGATAATGTTGCATACTGAGCAAATCTGTTGGCGCCATAAAGGCCACTTGCTGTTTTGATTTTACCACATTTATTATAGTAAGCAGAGCAACTAAAGTTTTCCCTGAACCAACATCACCTTGTAATAAACGCATCATTTGCCGTTCTTTTACTTGATCTTGTTCTATTTCAGCGATAACCTTTTCTTGATCTTGTGTTAATTCAAAGCCTAAAGTAACTAATATTTGTTGCTGCGTTTCTTTATCTATAATGAATTTACGTCCTTTACTAGTTTTTTCTTCTTGTTTTAATTTTAATAAAGATAATTGATTAGCAAATAATTCTTTAGTAGCCAATTTTTCTACAATAAAATTAAGCTTAGCTTCTGTCATCTCTTGTGGTTTAACACCTATTAAATGTAACTGTTTTATTTCTGTAAGCAGTGATTCCATATATAGTTTTTCGTTTAATAGACATTCATTGCTAGTGTCTTCCTCATTTGTAACTATTTCAGTAATAGCACCAAAATTAGTCTTTGCTTTAATAGAAATAGTTACTGCTTTGATAGCTTCGATAATATAGCCGTATAATTGTTTATTTATTATGCCGTAAGTTAGGGGATATACAGGTTCAACACTAACGGATAATTCTTTTCTAAAGATAAATTCAGGATGCGTCATTTGTACCATCCTATCAAAATGTTGTACTTTACCTGCAACTATATGACTTGAACCTATTTTAAGCTTAGCAAAAATAAAAGCTGGGATTTTATTAAAAAAAACTAAAATCATTGAACCAGTCTCATTAGAAACATAAATTTTTGTCGGCCTACCCCGCATTTTTGGCACTGATATTTCATCGATAGTGATTCTTGTTTGAATTAATTGCTTATCTTGCAGGCAAGATAAATTAGGAGCAGTATCATTGATATTATATGATATTGGACTATAAAATAATAAATCGCGTACATATTCTATACCTAAACGATTTAAAGCTGCTTTAGCAGTATCTTTTATAGGTAAAAAATCTGTAACTTTTTGAAAGAATATATTATACATGTTATTGTTATAACTAATATTTATTTACGAAATAATTCAATTAATAATATTAAGCTAGCTCGCATATCTAAGTCATATTTTATGGTATTATTAATAATTGTAGTAGCCTGCCTATATTTCTGCTCAACATATAAAGGGGAATTATTTTGTAATTGTTGTTTAATTTGTTGTTCTAATGTCGATAATTTAACATTAACTCCCATAGCATTTCTAGTTAATTTATTGATATATTCACTAATTAAATTCGAAAAAAATAACCATAAGTCACGATTCTTATTACCAAATTCAGCAATAGTTTCTAATTTTTCATTAAAATATTGTTTATCATGCAATAATAATTTTAGATATTTTTCTTGCGGATTTGAGATCTTGACTACATTATAAAGATGTTTAATTTTAGCACAACGGGAATAAATTGTTGGTAATATATTCGCAGAATTAGTAGTGATAAGAAATATATAGCTATTTTTAGGTGTATCTTCTAAAATCTTTAAAGAAGCATTTTGTGCTTTAATATTCATATATTCTGTACCGACAATTACTGTAGCTTTAATTCCAGAATTGATTGAAGTTTTGAGCAAAAAGTCTTTTAAGTTCCTTATTTGATCAATAGAAATATCTTTAACTTTATCATCTTCTTTACGAATTTCGATAAAATCTGGATGTGTTTTTTGTTTATTATTTGTTTTAAATAGATCAGCAAAAATAAAATCTTTGATTTCCATAGTAGCTTTTGACAAGTCATCAGTATGGATTAAATAACTATTATATAATCTGCCTATTTGGTAATCTGATTTTAGTTTTTCAGCTATCATTTATTTTAATGAATTTATTTGTTGTAATCGTTCTAAGCTTTGTTCTTTACCAATTATGGTAATTATTTCAAAGACACTTGGAGAGTTAACCATACCAGTAATAAGCGCTCTTATTGGTTGCATTAATACTCCTAGCTTTAAGTCATTATCTTTAGCAATATTTTTCAATAATTCTTTTAAAGATTCTTGTTCTAATTTTGTTTCATTCTTTATAGCATTAATAACCTGATTGATTATATTAGTATCTGTTTTTTTAATAATATCTAAAGCTTCATCAGATATTGTTATATCTTGATCAATAATATAAATTTTAGCAAGATCATATAACTCGTTAAGTAATTTTACTCGCGGTTTTAAACTATCTATACCTGCTTTAATACAGTCTTGTGATTGCTTACTTAATTTAATATCAATATTATCTACAACCATTTTGCTAAGCTTTTCATTATCCATATTCCGCAGATATATCGAGTTTAAATTTTCCATCTTTGCAAAATCAAGTCTAGAAGGTGATTTACCAAGTCCTTTTATGTCAAACCACTTGATTGCTTGCTCTCGTAAGATAACCTCATCATCACCATGTGACCAACCAAGGCGTAATAAATAATTACATAAAGCTTCGGGCAAATAACCCATATCTTTATAATGCTCAGCTCCTAAGGCTCCATGTCTTTTAGAGAGTTTTGCTCCATCAGTGCCATGAATTAATGGAATATGCACCATTTCTGGTATTTGCCAATTTAGAGCTTGATATAATAATTGTTGCCGGCTAGCATTATTTAAATGATCATCACCGCGAATAATATGCGTTACCCCCATATCATGATCATCAACGACTACGGCAAGCATGTAGGTAGGAGTACCATCACTACGTAGTAAGATCATATCATCTAGATGGGAGTTTTCAATCACTACATTGCCTTGTAACTGATCTTTAACGATAGTTTGCCCAGTTTCAGGTGCTTTCAATCGTACTACTGGTTTTATATTTTGAGGATAATCTTTCGGATCAGTATCTCGCCATTTACTTTTAAAGATAAAATGTTGTTTAGCAGCAAGTGCCTTTTCTCTAGCAGTGATTATTTCTTCTTGTGGCGTAAAACAATAATAGGCTAAACCTTTTTCTACTAGCTCTAATGCTACTTCCTTATGACGCTGTTCTTGCTTAGATTGATATACTACTTCATCATCCCATTGAATATCCAGCCATTTTAGAGAAGTGAAAATAGCATCTATTGCATCTGTTGTAGAACGTTTCTTATCAGTATCTTCAACACGAAGTAAAAATTTACCATTATGTTTTTTAGCAAATAAATAATTAAACAAGGCGGTTCTTGCGCCGCCAATATGTAAATATCCTGTAGGGGATGGAGCAAATCTTGTAACTATCATCTTTTTTATCTTTAGTGTAATTATTTATTGCTATTATACTTAAAGATATTTATAAGTAAATCGTTAGGTATATATTAATAACTAGAATAAAAAGTAAATATGATAATACCAGCTTTAATTTTTATAAAAAAACTAAGTTGTAATGCAATAGTTGATTTATCGGAAATTGCTAATGAGTTAAACACAATATTCAATTTTGTGCACGAATTTAGTTTGATTATAAGTGATTCACTGCGACTCTTTGATGATCCTAATTTTCTAGGAGAAAGTGATAATGATTATAATGATACTGAGCTCTCAGACTAGGCACGCCCATTAAGTTAAGAGAAATAATTGGGTAATAACAACCCTAACCCATCATCCTCAGCCAACCTTTGGTTTTCCGCGTGCGATCCAGATTTGATTTCATTACATATTTTTTCCTAGATTGTATCTTAAAGGAGTGACATGTGATTGCCGCACAAACTTCGTTTGTTCGCAATGACAGATTCTTCTTTTATTCATGGCAAATGGACGACTTAATAAAAAAAAGCCACCTAAAATAGATGGCTCTTATATTTTTTAATTATATGTGTAATTAAATATGTATATAATGTGCAAACTCATCTAATAAATCACTATAATCTCCTAAGGTCATTTTATCTGGATCGTCATAATAATCATCGTTAGCGGCTAAATCATCTATCATATTAATTATTGATGTAGATTCAGATAGTATATTATTGTCACCAGCGAAGAACGCATCTATATCTTCTATTGGAAAATTATATTCTTCAATTAGTTCTGCTAATTCATCTTTAAAATCTTCAACAAAGTCTTTATATTCTGCTTCTAGAATTTCATAATTATTTATATTAATTTTAAAACTATCTCTATTGGCTTTATAATAAGTTAGTAAACCTTTAGCCATATTTGATGCAGAATTTAACAAGTCTAAAGTTAGTTCTTGCTCACCGAAGAAATCATCTTCATCATAGTTTATATTATTTAATTCTTCATTTTGTACTATTTCAGCTAACTCAGTTGCAACTTTTTGCAATATTACGTCATATTCTTCTTGTAAATCTTCATAGCTTTCCATCTTAATATCTTCAGAAGTAAGACTAATATTATTATCTTTACAATAAGTTATTAAAGATTTAGCCATCTTTAAATCTGCATCAGTGTCTTTGTCATATATGGACGCTATGATAAAATCAAGTAGAAAAAATAAAAAAATATAAGTCTAAGGAATAATATAGAAGCTGT
>JABSSF010000120.1 GCA_013214485.1 Rickettsiaceae bacterium
ATTACAATTAGTAGATGGATCAGACATTAAAGTAACAAAAATTACTAATAATCATGGAGTACACGATTACAAAGGTACACTAAAGTTACTAGGAGGTGCTAAAATAGAAGGATCAATTGGTACATTAGCAGGAGCTAATGGTAAGACGGGTTTAGCAGAAATAACTCTAGGTGATAATACATTACAATTAGTAGATGGATCAGACATTAAAGTAACAAAAATTACTAATAATCATGGAGTACACGATTACAAAGGTAAATTGCAGTTACTAGGAGGTGCTAAAATAGAAGGATCAATTGGTACATTAGCAGGTAATAATGGTAAGACTGGAGTTGAAGAAATTCTTCTTGATAATGGAGCTGTAGATTTCGGTGGTGACATAAATACAAAACGTTTCCATTTGGGGCATGGTAATTCTATTGCGAATATTGGTGGGAATTTGAATGTAACAGATGGTGTAACTACAGCAGTAGGAAATCACGGTATACTTAGAATATCAAATAACTTAGTACTAACTACTAATGTAGGTAGGGTTGGTATGAAACTTGACGCAATAGAAATTGCTGCTGATCATAGATTAACTGTTAATAGCGATGTTCATTTAGCTAATGGTATAAAGGCTAGAGTAAATAATCAGGGAACTGTTATAATGCCAGGGGCAAATGTTACTCCAGCTGATATAATCAATTCAGGAGCTGGAGGAAATAAATTAAAACTATTTGAAGCATCAACTGCTAATGCTAATATAGATTTAACTGAAAATATTAATGTTAATACGATTAATTTAACTAATCTGAATCAAACTTTAAATGTAAATAATACTGATTTTGATGGTAAAATTACAGGAACTGGTAGAGTTAGAATTAATGGTAATAGTAATCTACAGTGGCTCGGTGAAGTTAGAAATAAACTTAGAGAACTAGAAATTACTAATGCTGCTAATAATGTTATACTTAATAAGACTTTACATACTCATAGTTTTATATTAAATGGTGGTTCTACAACGTATAACAGTAAGACATTAGGGGTTAATAATGTTATTCTTGCAAATAATGCTAGAATCAGGTTTAACGGGAAAATTAGCGATGCTACCCCTCTTAGAATTCAAGGGCGTGGACATGTAACTCTTGCTGGTGGTGGTCATATTGGAGCCATTGGAACTCAAGGGGTTTCTGTGGTTAGAGTTGAGTTTGTAAATAACAAAACCTATGGGTTAGATAATAATATTTACTCAGATACTTTAAATTTTGATAATTCTACTATCAATCCTGCTAATGATAATATTGTGATTTACGGAGCTTATAATAAAGTTCCTTATGGTGGTTGGCAAAGAGAAACAGCAACA
Source organism: Rickettsiaceae bacterium (assembly GCA_013214485.1). GTDB lineage: Bacteria > Pseudomonadota > Alphaproteobacteria > Rickettsiales > Rickettsiaceae > JABSSF01. Next base: position 1,346 of record JABSSF010000120.1, read on the forward strand.
AAAATAATTACTGCAAGAGCAGCACAAGCAGCAGCAGATGAAAAGCTAAAGCAAGAAGCAGACAGACAGGAAAGAAAAAGACTTAAGTTAGCTGCTGAGGCAAGAGCTAGAGAGGCAGCAGAGAAGGCAAAAGCAGAACAGCAACTAATTGCTGCAGAGAGAGAGCGTCTTAAGAAGGAAAATAAAAATAAATTTGCAGCAGCTGAAAGCTTGATACAAATATCTAATCAACAAATTACGAATATAAAAGCAGAATATAATAAAAACATGGATTCTACAAAAAATATTGAAGATCCAGTAAAAGCAAAGAAAGAAAGGCAAAAACATACAAAGCAATATGTTGAGGAAACTTCAAAGGAAATTTTAGCACAAACAGATAACAAAATTACTAAAATTAAAATAGAAAAAAAAGATTATGTTTTAGAGCAAGAAAGCCAAGCAAATAAAAAATTCGAACCAATAACCAAGGATTTAACTGATGCATTAAATGCAAATAAAGTGTCTGGACAATATCAGAAGGTTATGTCTGAATTATTAAATCAAGAAAAGGAATTAGCACAAAAACTTGCAGAGACACAGTTAAATGATAATAAAACTAAGGAAGCTTTAGCAAAAGTTAAAGAAAAGCGTAATGAATTACATAAAAAAGCAGTAGTTACAGAGCAAGAAGCTAGAGTGAAAATTGAAAAAGTAACAAATGATCTAACAGATAAGGTGCAAAACGTTGTAAATAATGTTAATAGTGTAGAAGATATTGATAAAGTTAAAAATGAGATTTTTGTTAACCAAGAGCAGTTTAATGCACTTAAAAAAGTGGTTGCAAAAAATATTGGAGCGAAATATGGTACTGCAAGTGACAATATTGAAAATTTAGGATTTTCTGATGCGTTAACTGATAAAGCAGATAAAAAAGATTTGAAAAAAATTGATGCATTTATGGCTTTACAAAATTCTGAACAATATAACAAGATGAAGAAGAGTGATTATGATCCTACAATAGGTGATCCAAATATTGTTAATGGTATGTCTAATTTGAATACTAGTAACATTACTAACAGAATTGGTGTAGGAGGTGGTGATGAAACTGTAAGAGGCGTAGATAATGTCTGGATAACAGGTATGTATAATACAGCTAGCCAAAATAAATTATCAGAAAAAAATTCTGGATATAAAGGAACGACGACAGGTGTTACAGCAGGTGTTGATTATAGAGTTACTGAAGATAGTTTAATTGGTGTATCTCTTGGTAATATGATGTCTACTATCAAGACAAAAAATGAAATGTCAGAAACCATTAAAATAGAAAATTATACTTACTCTTTATATTCATCTACTGATTTAACGAATAAATTACATTGGGATAATATTATCTCTTTTGGTCAGAGTGATGTGAAAACTAATAGAAGTTTAACATTTGAAGGGTTAACTGCTAAAGGTAAAGGAAAATATAAGAATAGTAGTTATAATATTTCTACAACTCTTGGATATAAGGTAAAAGCTGGTAAAACTGGTATAACCATATTACCATCAATAGGGTTAAATTATGGTCATCAAAAGAATGGAACATATAAAGAGAAATGTTTAGTAATTAATAACAGAACTATTAAAGCAAACTCAAGTAATAGTTTATTTGGAACAATTGGTACTAAAATCATGACAACAGCAAATGTTTCTGATAATTTAACTATTACACCTGATATCCATGCGGCAATAAATACTCAGTTAAGTTCGACAAAACGTAGAATTCAATTAAAACTAGGATTAGACGATCAATTTAAAGAAGTAAAAATTAAGAATAAAGATAAAACAACTTATAACTTAGGAACTGGTGCAACTGCTAAAATTAATAATATGGTGGATTTAAGTGCTGGATATGATGTTAATATGCGGAAGAAATATAAATCACATCAAGGAACTTTAAAGCTTAAGGTTTATTTCTAAGATATGAATGTTTTTAAAATAATTATAATCTAAGCTTGATTTAGGGTGCAACCCAATAATAACTTTAATTATGAAAGAAGTAATTACACAAAGAACAGCTTCAAATAAAGACATAGATTTCGTGTATGAATTATATATGGATAAATCAATAAACCCTTATAGAGATAGAAGAGATAAAACTTTTTTCTCATTGTAAGGATATTCTGAATTTTGTATTTGAAAATAATAATTGAATGTAATATATTAAAAACTTATAGAGCAGTAATTGAGTAGGTTTAATAGGGGAATAGCTACTTAATTTGTTAAAAAAAAGTAACAAAAATAAAAAAAGCCTTGACGCACCCTTAAAATAAACCAATAATTAAGTGATCTAGGTGGTTTGCAATCAATTTAATAGTTGTGTTACAATTAAAGTAATATATATTTAAGTGAGCTAATGTTATGGCAGATGAAGGTAATGCTATTCAAGAAAAAATTGACCAAATAAAGAGCTATATAGCTAATGAAGAGTGAGAATGGTGTAAATTCTGCTAAAGAAGTGCTAAGTCAGCTAAGCCAACTAGATGGTGTTCCGCCCCTGGTATAATTAGTGAATTAAGTGAAGAGATAGAAAATGTAGCTGAAGAGATTGGCATGCTAGAAACCAAGCAGGTAAGAGATGACCAAGAAGCCGAAGCATTGAAGCAGCAGTACAAAGAAGCTAAAGAAAAAGCTGATGAAGAGCGTGAAATAAATGAAAAAAGAGAACAGGAGATAGCAAAATTAAAAAAAGAAATTGAAGAGAACAAGGCTAAGTACGAAGAAATAAAACAAGAAGAAGATGACTTAATTAAAAAAGCTATAAAAGGTGATGATTTAACACCACGAGAAAAAGCAACTTTAACTGGTAAGTATCCTGATAATGATCAAGGACAAAAATGGAAAGAAGAAGATGAATTAAAACATAAACTTCAGTGTGATCAGATTAGTAGAGAATATAGTTTTATTGAAAAATCTAAAGAATCTATAAGGAAACTAGCAAAAATAACTTTAATATTTAAAAGTATAGTGCTATGATCTGATGTAATGGCACATTTAAGA
>JABSSF010000121.1 GCA_013214485.1 Rickettsiaceae bacterium
AATGAGTCATTTAAAGGAGAGTGGAATTACATTATAAAACCTATTAAATATTAAAGTTATTTTTGCAAGCTTCCTAGCAATTTTTTTGATGATCATTCTGGAATCATCATCGTCATCAACTATTAATATTTTTAATCCATTTACATTTTTGTTTTGATCACTCGAGGCAACAATAAATTTATCTAATACTGTTAATAATTGTTGTTTATTGAAAGGCTTAACTAAATAATCAAACGCTCCCATAGTGTAACCTTTATTTTTTTCATCTAAAATTGACATCATGATTACATCTATATCCCATGTTTTTTATTACCTTTAATATTATTGAGAATATCCCAGCCATTTTTATCACCTGGCAGTAAAATATAAACTATAGCAATATCTGGATGAATTTCTTGAACCAGCTCTAATCCCTTATCACCATTTTGTTCAAAATATAATTTATAATGTTCTTGTTGTAAGTATTTTTTAATTAAATCCTGAGCCACAATATTATCTTCAATTACAACAATAGTTAAATCTTCTTGCTTTGATTTTTGCTTTGATTTTGCTGGTTTATCAGGAAAATGTACTTCTTCAGAAATTTGTTGCTTAATATCAGTAACTTCTAAACTTTTTGGTAGAATAACACTAATTGTGGTTCCTTTATTAGGATGACTTTCAATATTCACTTCTCCTTTCATCAGCTCCACTAAACGCCTTGAAATAGCAAGCCCGAGACCAGTACCACCAAATTTTTTACTTGTGGAAGAATCAGCTTGGACAAAATTATCAAATAATTTTTGTACCTGTTCTTTGGTCATCCCAATGCCATTGTCAATGACAGAAAATTTTACAAATTCCTTTTTGTTACCTTGGTGGATATTAGTTATATCAAGAGTAATTTTACCATTGTTGGTAAATTTACATGAGTTACTAATTAGATTGATTAATACTTGCTTTAATTTAGTAATATCACCTACCATAAACCCAACATCTTCCGAATGAGTATATTCAAGTTTATTGTTATTTTTACTAGATAATGGTTCAGATAAGCTTTTAATTTCTTGTACTAGTAATGATAATTCAAATTTTTCAATAAATAACTCCATCCTACCAGCTTCAATTTTCGATAAATCTAAAATATCACTGATCAAATTTAATAAATGTTTTCCAGCATTATATATTCTAGATAAGGGTTCTTGTAAGCTGTTGTCTTTATCTTTTTTATCTTCTTCTATTTCTTCAAGTAATAATTCACTAATACCAATAATAGCATTAAGAGGAGTACGCAATTCATGGCTCATATTAGCTAAAAAAGTACTCTTAGCTTGGTTAGCAGTATTTGCCTTAACTAAAGTATTTTTTAATTCAGCACTTTTCTTTTCAATAGTATTATAGGCAAGTTGTAATTTCCTGGTTCTTTCCCTTTTGTCAGCCAATAAAAGATTACTTTGTTTATGAAATATTAATGCTAATTGTTGACGATAAACAGAAACAATTAATACTGTTAGCATAGTAAACGTTGATAACATTGCAAGATCCAACGTAAACCAAGCTACTTCTTTAGAACCATCAATTTCTCTTGGCACTATAATTAAAGAAGATATTTTGGTGTATAATGCTAAGCAGATTATTACAGCTATGACTGAAGAATATAGAATATTAACATAAACTTGATTTTTAATATCTCTTCCTTCATCATTATGAGTTACAATCCACAATCCAAGATACACACATGATGCTGATAATAATAATGAAATATAAAATAATTCTTGATTATAATACACATCAACTGTTACATCAATGGTTTGCATCACAAAACAGCTACTAGCTTCAAAAGTAACTGTAATAAATAATCCCATAATCAGATATAAAGCTAGATTAAATTTCGCTTTCTGACACCAAATTATAATGCTAGACATACCAACAGATAGAAAAACACTAATTAAAGCAGCACTAACATAGTAAATACTAACTTTTCTATCTACTGCTATTTGATAGGAATAAAATCCCATAAAATTAGCCAAGCTTAAACCAACTACTAAGGTAAATATCGCCCCTGTAACCCAGAATCTTTTATCAATAATGTTATATTTATCAGATTTCAGTTTGGCTACCGTTTCAATAGCAAAATTTACAAAAAATATTGAAATACAATATGAGAAAACTATTAACGCTATGTTGTATTTGCCAGATATCGCATTTTCTGGAACATTCGTTAAAAATATATCAAAATAGTTCATTAAAATAATAACCTTAGTAAGTTAATATTTTTAGTACCTGTTACGATAAGACCTCGTCATTCGACACTAATTTTAGTGTAACAACTAATAAATGAAACTGCAATAATTTAAGCAATTTAATGGGGGGGGTGTTTTTGAAGAACATTATTTGCCTCTGAAATGTTACGATTTATTAATTTTAAGGCAAGATGTTTAGTAAAAACCAGCTGTAATTTCTGATGAATTTCGGGATTCCAGCGTTTTATTTTTTCTAAGGACTCTTTAGGCCAAACATGTATTTTTCCAGAACCTTTTAAATGTACCGTAGCTGTAGCTACTTGATCAGTAAGAAATATTACTTCACCAAAGATATGTAGACCAGATAATCTTTGAATAGTGTTATTATTAAATTTAATATTAATATCACCATTTAAAACCACTACTAAATTAGATTTTTCTCCTTGAGCAATAATATCGCTATCTTGGACATTTTTTGTTTCACCAGCTTTATATAAAATCATAAATTCTTTAGTTGATAATTCAGAAAATAACTCCTTATATATTTTATTTAGTTTTGTAGGGATTTTTACTGGTTTATTTAATAAGAACAATCTAGTAATTTGTAATACATTTATGACAATAGCTATTACTGAGAAAGATAAAGTTACTTTCATTCCAGGATTATGTAATCCAGCTATAAGAGTTCCTATTATAAAAATACTATCGGAGAAGCAAGTAATTACCCGCAAATAAAAAATATTTGTTGATATATAACTAGAAGCAAGAGCAAAATTTGCTATGAGAAATATTATATCAACCACTAAATGTTACCCTATTTATCAATAATGAGAGTACTGCAATACCCTAATACAATATTATATAATTTTAAGCTTTATTACCAATGTTATGCGATGGGTATAGAATTAATATTTAATGCTGTATTAATTAGCTAACAGTCCATAAAAAATTTATAATAATCAAAGTAAGGTTTAATTTAATTCACTTTGATTATATTTGACTATATATTGATAAAACTTACTGTCAAAAACCAACTCTGGATCAATTTGCTTTTTATATTTTAACCAATTGGGCAAATCAGGATAAGCATTTAGTAGTTGGTCTTGTGAATAATGAAGTCTGTAAGGTAAATAAAAAGTACCGTCCAATTTTAGCAAATCATCTAGTATAGACTTAGTAAAATTTTCCATTTTAGTTTCATTTTGCTGATTTTGTTTTTGTGAAAATAAACAAACAAGGGCAAACATATCTTCTTTGGCAAATGGTAACATAGAAATATCATCTTTTTTAACTTCTCTAATTGTCACATTCAAAATATTCATATCAAACTTAATAACTTGTCTCTTAAATAATGATAGAAAATCATTTAACTTATTTTTTGGAACAAAATACTCATGTAAAATATCCTTATTATCACCATATAAAGGCCATAATATGTGGATATCAGCATTCATCGCATTATTTCTTGAAATAGCCTTACCTTTTGCCCTAATCAAACTATATTTTTTTTCTGCAAGCCACCTAACTTTTTTACCAATATTTGTATATTGTGAAAAACGGAAAACTCCTCTTTTTATAGCTATTAAAGACTCCTCTTTTAATGGTTGTCTATTAATATCACTACCATTTTGTCTGTTACTTCTTTCATACCAAAATAACCCAACTTCTTCAAAAAGATGTTTTTTATCTACTAATAATCTACCATAAGCAAGTTCTGCCTTAGGGTTTTTAGTTACAAATTTTTTATAATTCTTTGCGAACTCATCTGCTGGCATAAATTTAGCATTATATTGTAATAAATTATTTGGTAGAGTTATAAAAGTAACTTCAATAATAACTCCGAACAAGCCATAACCACCAATTACTGCTCTAAATAATTCTGGATCTTGTACTGGACTAATTTTGATTATTTGCCCTTCAGCAGTTAATATCTTCATATCTAGGATGGTAGAAGCAATAGGTGGCATACCTACTTGCCAACCATGTACATTAACACTAACTGAACCACCAACACTAAAGATATTATCAGATTGCATCACACTAATAGAACGATTATGCTTATCTAAAATATTACGTACTTTCTTCCAAGTAGCTCCACTACCCACGATCATAT
>JABSSF010000122.1 GCA_013214485.1 Rickettsiaceae bacterium
TATATTTTTTTATTTTTTCTACTTGATTTTATCATAGCGTCCATATATGACGAATACTAGTCTTTTTAAGACTTACACCCCGTAATCACTTAAATTAATTTTGTGGGGATATAACAGCTCGCAAGCCACACTAATGATTTATTAAATAACTAAAATATCTTCTTCTTTAGTCATTATCCTTTTATCAATAAGGTTATTATATTCATCGGTAGTTTTCTGGATTTCATCAGCAATTTTATGTTGCTCATCTTGAGAAATTTCTTTGTTCTTTTCCATAGCCTTGATTTTATCCATACCTTCTTTGCGAACATTACGTATTGCTATTTTAGTATTTTCTCCATATCTATGAGCAACTTTAACTAGCTCTTTACGCCTTTCTTCACTAAGTGGTGGCAAATTTATCCGTACCAACTGACCATCTACTATAGGATTAAGCCCTAAATTTGCTTCAATAATCGCTTTTTCGACAAAAGAAACCATTCCCTTATCCCATACTTGAACAGATAAAGATTTTGCTTCTGGAACTGAAATTGTACTAACTTGTGATAATGGCATTTCACTACCATAAGCATCAACGGTTACTGAGTCTAGTAAATTAACTGAAGCTCTTCCAGTTCTAAGTCCGCTAAGTTCACGATCTAAAACACTCATTGCTTTATCCATTTTCTCTGTTAAGAACTGCTCAAGTTCTGCATCCATTTTATATCTCTCCTTTACTTACGTTATATTTATATATCTAATTATTCTTTTTTTACTTTGTGTATCACTTATTGATTAGTAATTACAGTAAAAGCTCCTTTATCTTGTAATACTTTAGCAAAATTGCCACGTTCTCTGATTGAAAACACTTTAATTGGTAAATTATTCTCTTTAGCTACAGCAATGGCTGCTAAGTCCATTACTTGTAAATTATATTTTAAAACATCATCATAGCTAACGCTTTCATATCTCGTGGCATTACTGTCTTTTTTAGGATCAGCACTATATACCCCATCAACATTTGTTCCTTTAAACAAATAATCACATTTCATTTCTACAGCTCTAAGTACTGCAGCACTATCAGTAGTAAAAAATGGATTGCCAATGCCTGCAGCAAAAATAACTACTCTACCTTTTTGCATATGTCTTTTAGCTTTTCTACGAATAAAAGGTTCACAAATACTAGTCATTGGTATGGCAGATTGTACCCTAGTGTGAATATCAAATTTTTCTAAAGTACTTTGCATGGCTATAGCATTAATGACAGTGCCGAGCATTCCCATATAATCACCAACAGCTCTTTCAATTCCAAGCATTGAAGCATCAATACCACGATAAATATTCCCAGCACCAACTACAATACATACCTCTACACCAAGATCACAAACTTCTTTGATATCTTGTGCAATTGCTTTTAACACATCATAATCATGACTATGATGCTTATCTCCCATTAAAGCTTCACCTGAAACTTTGAAGAGTACTCTTGTAATTTTTTTTGTCATAAATTTTATAATTATTAAAGCTAGCAATCACGCACTAACTTAATTTCTTAACAATCTACATTTGAGGATTATTTTTGTCAAGGTCTAAGCTCATCAGAATAATATTTAATTATTCTTCTGTTATGCTAAAATCATCTTCTCTTTTAAATATAGTTACTCTTATAATGTAAAGTACCGCCATAATAGCAAACCAAACTAACATTATTTTTCCAGTTTTCAAAAACTCACCATCTCGATATACTTGTAATATTAGTAAGTAACAAGTACATATTATTGCAGTTGGGGCAATAATAAATAATATTGGGCATTTAAAAGGTCTTTCTGCATCAGGAAATCTAAGTCTAAATATCATTACTATTAATGATACAGCAGCAAAATCAATTAATGATCCCATACTAGAAAGTTCTCCTAATAATAATGTTGGAAAAAATCCCCCTAATATTGCTGCTAAAGAAGTAAATATTAACAAAGTTACATATGGACTATCATGTTTAGGATGTAGTTTAGCCATTGATTTTGGCAATAAACCATCCCTAGAAATTACGTAAAATATTCGTGATTGACCATAAATATTCATCATTAATACCGTTGCCATGCCACATACTGCACCAATTGCAACTATTGCAGATCCAACACTACTATTATTATATCTTAAAGCAACAGCCAATGATTCAGCATTATTTAACATCTCAAGTGGAGCCATACCAGTGAGTAATCCAGCAACCACTACATATACTGCAGTAGATAACACCAGTGAGCCAATAATACCAATAGTAATATCCCTTTTCGGATTTTTACATTCTTCAGCAGCAGCAGCGATAGTGTTAAAACCATTAAAAGCAAAGAATAAAATTGATGCTCCAGCTAACACCCCTGCTGTACCATTCGGGGTAAAATTCTTCCAATTAGTAGCATCAAAATGTGGCGCTGCTGTTAATATGAATATAAATATTGCAGCCATCTTAGTAAAAACTAATACAGCATTTAATATCTTACTATCACGAGTGCCAAGATATAATACAAAACCAATAAAAAGACTAATCATAATTGCTGGTAAGTTCATTATACCATTCTCAACTGTTGCGATAGCTGCTGGTAGTTTAATGCCTCCTGCAGCCAGCATTCCTTGGAAATATGTCGACCAACTAGAGGCTACTGCCCCTGAGGCAAATCCTAACTGGACAACAATAACACTACCAATTAACCAAGCAAAAATTTCACCAAAGGCAACATAACAATAAGTGTAAATACTACCAGAAGTAGGTAACATTGCTGCAACTTCTGTATAAGCAAGTGCAACAAAAATACAAATTAATCCTGCAATAGTATATGAAACAGTAACAGCTGGCCCTGCATGCTCAGCTGCAACCAAACCAGTAAGTGTGAATACACCAGTCCCAACAATAGCACCTAAACCAATTAATACCAGGTCAAGTGCTCCTAAAGTTTTATTTAAACCACCTGTCTTTCCAGCTTCTTTTACTGCGTGGAAATCTTTTTTTCTCAGGAATTTCATTATAGCCTCTTAAATAGTTTTAATTTATCTCCTTAGTTATCCATCCACCACCTAAAACTTTTGTATTATTATAAATAACACAAGCCTGGCCAGGAGAGATTGCTTTCTCCTTTCCAAGTAGTTCTACTAACATTTTATTATTACCAAGCATAGTGACTTTAGCTTTCACACCAGCGGTAGTAGAGCGTATTTTTGCTACCACTTCTAGGTCACAAGGATTATTATCAAGCTCTAACCAATTGACATCTTTAATGACAAACCTAGTCTTAAATAAAGCAGATTCAGGTCCAGCATACACTATGTTTGTCGATTGGTCAACTTTCGTAACGTATAATGGTTCTCCAACAGCTACTTTTAATCCTCTTCTTTGACCAATAGTATAATTAATAATTCCCTCATGTGTGCCCAGTTCATAACCATCAACATGGATTATTTTACCAGGTTTAGCTGCATCTGGTCTAATCTTATTAACAACTTCTCGGTAATTACCACCAGGTACAAAGCAAATATCTTGGCTATCTGGCTTATCAGCAACAGCTAAATTATATTTCAGGGCAAGGTTTCTAGTTTCTTCTTTATTAAACCCCCCTAGAGGAAATTCTAAATACTCTAACTGCTTGGGGGTAGTTGCAAAAAGAAAGTAGCTTTGATCTTTAGTAGGGTCTATAGCTGCATGTAACTCTGATGCATTTTTAGTTTTTATTTTACGAACATAATGGCCAGTAGCTAAGGCATCAGCTCCTAGTTCTTTAGCTAATTTTAGCATATCTTTAAATTTAACAGATTGATTACAACGCACGCAAGGTAGTGGTGTTTCCCCATTAAGATAACTTTCGACAAAATCGTCGATAACACTGGTTTTAAAATTATTTTCATAATTCAATACGTAATGAGGAATGTTTAATTTATCAGCCACCATTTTTGCGTCATAAATATCTTGGCCTGCGCAACAAGACCCTTTTTTCTGCACCGCAGCGCCATGATCATATAATTGCATAGTAAGACCAATAACCTTATAGCCTTGATCATGTAGCATGGCAGCAACTGTAGAGCTATCGACTCCTCCAGACATGGCAACTACTATAGTTTTTTTGGAATTCTTGATGGTCATACTATATGCTAAATTGATAATTAAGTTTATGTTAATTTATTAAAAAAGTTATGCATTATAGCAGATTTTGCTGTAATTACAAGAAGCCATTAAAATTACTTTTGGGTATTGTTAAACAGGGCAATTTAAAAGTCACAACCAAGAATTGCAATTTTTTTCCACAACAAGGATTTTGTATGGTTAAACATTTCC
>JABSSF010000123.1 GCA_013214485.1 Rickettsiaceae bacterium
TTTTCTTAAATGTGCCATTACATCAGATCATAGCACTATACTTTTAAATATTAAAGTTATTTTTGCTAGTTTCCTAAAGAAGTCATATAAATCTTTAGGTTCTAATAATAATGAAGATAGTTATGGTAATAATCTAGTAGATCAATATCTTTATTGGAGTAATAATAAAGATTTAATTGATATGGTTATTGAAACAGATTATCCCCTTAAAAATGAAATTTTTGCAAAATGTCAAAAAGTAAAAGAACTTATTGTCTCTGCCTTTATAAGAGATTTTAATAAAGACTTGTATATTCCAATTGATCTGGAGAAGATAGTATATCTTATGTGTACTAAAGATTCAGATAATTATTCTTCTCAACTATTTTTAGAATTAGACGATAATAATTCTAGCCAAATTCTTGGTAATGCAGACAATAACAGTGATGATACTATGTGTACTATCCTATAAAATAGCACTTGCTAGTGAAAAATGTTCTAAAAATACTTACTTATGGCAAATAAGCTCTGTTTTTTAGAACATTTTTCACGTCGCCACTCCCTATTTTATACTAAAATCCTCTAGATTTCTTATCCTAAACTCGCATTAAAAGAGTCATCTAAATTATATTTCTCTTTTCCTCCAAGAGAATTTTTCTTATACGCTGTAACAAGTTGTATAGTCAATAACTATGAAACAACCAACCGTAGTGTCGTTGCTTATTCCTTAGCGGAATCCGCAATAGCATCAATCGTTCACCTATAGCATTATTTCATCAAGTTATTTGACTGTAGCTTCTTGTTGCAATATACATTTTATAAAAACTCTACGACTATAAGGTTCATATTTTTTATGAAAAATATATCTCGTTAAAAAATAGGAAGTTAAAGCAATAGCTTCTTTTTTCTGCTTGGTTGTAATAGTTACTTTTCTTTTTAAAAATTCTGGCAAAATCAATAGTTTATTCTCATATGGTTTTCCTTTCTTATAAGAAACTGCATGTCCAGATTTAGGAGAAACATAATATAAATTATTAGCATCGCCTTCAGCTACACATGAATCAAGCTGTAATTGATGACCCGTTTCACTAAGCAGTGCCAGTTCTAATTTTATATACTCAATAAACAACTCATCATTAGTAATATCAAGTTTAGTAATTTTCTCTAAGAAATTAAGCAGTTTATTAAAAAAATTATTATGTGATTCACGTTCACAAAAAGCTATTCTGATAATATTAACTATAGCATTAAAAGCATATAGTTTAGTTTTATCCATCATAATGGGTAAATTGAACGACCTAATTAACTCACATCTAGCAAAACCTAAATGTTCATCCAATCTAGCACGCCAAAAGAAATCTACCAAATTACTTTCAAAGATAACATTACCAGTATTACTCTTTTTAGGCTTCCTGACTAGCCCCGAATAAAGACCATATTTTTCTGTTAAAACGGTAACAACACTGCTAGTTTCTTTTAAGTTGTTTTTTGCAATTATGATACCGCGATCTTGAAAATTCATGTATTATAAATAATAGGTTGATTCTTATAATTATAAATATACCCAAGGCAAATGAAGAGTTGGGTATATTATACATAAAAAGTAATAAATTAAAATGACTAAACTACTCAAAGCCTTATTAATAATTTTATTAGTTACTTTTACTTATAATATATATGCTGATATTGAAGATGATCATATATCTATGCCATCTGGGGGGCGTAAAATTATTATAGCTGCAGATTATTGGTGTCCTTATAATTGTACTCCTGCAGATAAAAATCCTGGTTATTTAGTAGAACTTGCTAAAAGAGCTCTATATATTTATGGTATTGACGTTGAATATAAACTAATGTCTTGGCATCAAGCATTAGAAGATATTAAGCTTGGTAAAATAGATGGCATTATTGGTATTACTAATTATCAAGATTTAAACTTAGCCGTAACAAATCTACCTCTTGAATATAGTAATACTAGTAGCTTCACCAGAAGAGAGTCGACCTGGATTTACGATAATATTGGTTCTCTTAGGGATAAAAAACTTGGTTTAATTATGGATTATTCTATCGATGACGCCATTAACGATTATTTTACTATGAATTTTTATAGTAGTCCCAATAAATTCTTCATTGCTGATGGGGAAAACGCTGTAGGTCAATTAATAAATAGTCTAGTAGATGCAGAAATAGATATTTATGTCGAGGATAAAAGAGTTGTCGCAGATTATGCCAGACGTCATGATTTAACTTTAGAAATTAGAGATGCTGGAGAAATTGACAAGGTGAATTTACCAATATATATTGGTTTATCAAAAAAACTCGATAATTATGAAAAATATATTGAGCATTTAGAAAATGGCATAGCCTTACTTAAAGCAACAGGTGAATATGACCATTTAAGACAAAAATATAATATGGATTAAATAAATAAAGCTCTCATGACATATAAGCTAGTACCATATAAAGAATTAAATCCAACAATTGGTAAAGGGGTTTATTTAGCAGATAATGTCATTATTGCTGGAGATGTCAAAATAGCAGAAAATGCCAGTATCTGGTTTAACAGCGTAGTTCGTGGTGATGTTGCTCCAGTTACTATTGGTCAAAATACTAATATACAAGATGGTACAATAATTCACACTTCAAGATTTGATGGTCCAACAAATATAGGTAGTAATATTACCATTGGACATTTAGCTTTAATTCACGCTTGTACTATCGAGGATAATGCCTTTATCGGGATGAGTTCTACTATCATGGATAAAGCTATTATTGAAGAATATGGTTTTGTCGCTGCTGGTAGTTTAGTTACTCCTGGTAAAATAATAAAAAAGAAGGAATTATGGGCAGGAAGGCCAGCAAAATTTATCCGCAATATAACCGATGAAGAGCTCGAGTTTATGAAAGATAATGTCCGAAATTACTTAGAACTTGCTAACAATTATAAGTAATGCGAAAGTTCAATTGTTTTGAATATAAAGTAATTTACCTAGACTTATTATTTATGCTATACTAAAGTTAGGTAATATTTTTTATATATTAGGATAATAGATAAATTATGAAAGAATTTGATTTAGTAGTAATAGGTGGTGGTCCTGCGGGGTACACTGGAGCAATTAGGGCATCTCAATTAGGAATGAAAGTTGCTTGTGTTGAAATGCGTAAAACTTTAGGTGGTACATGTTTAAATGTTGGTTGTATTCCTTCAAAAGCATTACTTAATTTTTCTGAAAAATATGAAGAGGTAAGAAAACATTTTGCTGATATCGGTATTAAAACCAAAGCTACTCTCGATTTAAAGAAAATGATGCAGAAGAAAAATACTGTTGTCGGCGATTTATGCAAAGGAATTGAAAGTCTATTTGCTAAAAATAAAATTACTAAATTTATTGGCACTGGTACTATTATAGATAGTAATACAGTAATGGTAAGTAATGGCAAAAAAAATGAGAAAATTAAAGCAAAAAATATCTTAATTGGTACAGGTTCTAGCATTGTAGAAATACCTAATGTCAAAATTGATGAAAAAACTATTGTTTCATCAACTGGGGCTTTGTCCCTTAATAAAGTTCCAAAAGAAATGATTGTAATTGGTGGCGGCTACATCGGTTTAGAACTCGGGTCTGTGTGGATGAGATTAGGGGCAAAAGTAACTGTTGTTGAATATGCTGATAAAATAGTACCAGCTATGGATAATGAAATTAGTAAATCATTTATGAAAATCCTTGAAAAGCAAGGCATGAAATTTATGCTAAGTACTAAAGTATTATCTGCAAAAAACAAATCAGGTAAAGTATCTCTGGAAATTTGTGGAGTTGGTGATGAAAAAACCAGTAGATTATCAGCAGATGTAGTACTTGTCGCTGTTGGTCGCAAAGCTCATACGGATAAATTAGGTTTAGATAAAGTCGGTATTACTAGTGACGAGTATGGTAGGGTAGAGATTAATGATTATTTCCAAACAAATATCACAAATATTTATGCCGTTGGTGATGTAGTAAAAGGACCAATGCTGGCTCACAAAGCAGAAGAAGAAGCAGTTGCAGCAGCAGAGATCATGGCAGGACAAGCAGGTCATGTTAATTATAATTTAATTCCAGGAGTAGTATATACTTGGCCAGAAGTTGCCTCAGTTGGAGCTACTGAAGAAGAACTAAAGAAAACTGGAGTAAATTATAAAGTTGGTAAATTTCCTTTTTTAGGGCTTTGTAACAGGTTTCCATGTCAGTGAGATTTAAATTGGTCAGCATATTTGAAAGTAGGGTGAGGACCTTA
>JABSSF010000124.1 GCA_013214485.1 Rickettsiaceae bacterium
CTTTTTTAGCTTGCTTGTTTTTAGTAGTTTTCTTTTTTTCCTTTGTAGTCATAGCTATTAATTTTTCATTCAACTTAGAATATAAAGATTTTTTGATACAAAAAAAGCAAAAAATATAATAATTGTAAAAATCCCTTGCTATGGGGATTTTGTTAAAAAAACAATGTTAACTAAACAAAATTAACACAAGTTAAAATCCACAAATAATGTGGATAAAGTAGGGCATAACATCCTACAGGCAACATAGTATCTGAATAAGCTAGCCATGCTTAAAAAACAGGCTAAAAAACTATTAATTCTAAAACAAGCCGAAGTTGCAACAGCAATTCACATTAAGCCACATCTTGCAGTAATTTCTTACTAGCGGCAAAACAAATTTTATTTTTTTTGCGTGTTAATTTTCCTAATTCATCTATATTAACATCATCACCATGTGAGAGGGCATCTTCTATAGCAAACACAAGCCCATCGATAGCAGTTACAGCATCTTCTGGATTAAGATTTGAGTTATCACAAATATATCTAATTATTTCATTTTTATTCATAGATTTCTCCTATTTTTCTTTATTGGTAAAAAATTTCACTAAATGTTTTGCAATCGCCTTTCTATCAATTTCTAAGTCTTTGTCAAAAGCGATGTTATTATTTTGTCGCCAGCTAGCAATAACTTCACCATTTTCTAAAGTTATAACATTATCATCAGCTTTTCCAACCTTATTATTTTTGCTATTAACGATATTAGTTACCATATTAGTGATTCTTCTTGCTCCAGCTCCTTCTTTAATTTGTGGAGCAATCTGGATAAGTGCCTCTTGATATAATTTTCCTTTATTACTAAGAGTAAGTATTGTTCTTGAAGATCTGGCAGTAACTTTGCTAAGATTACCAATTGCTTGAATAATATCGTCTGGGATTTTTGCAAAACTGAGGAAAGCAGATAATTTATCATCTGATAAACCTAATAATTTAAGTAATTTAGTGTAAGTTATTTTTTTTTGTTCGATCATTTTGCTATATGAAAGACCTTTGGAATAATCAGAAATCCCAAGCTTTTCATTTTCTTTTACTTGTATTCGGATAGCGTCACTATCGCTGCAGCTAACTATTATAGCTTTTAAGGGTACTCCAAGCTCTGAGCAGGCTTTTAAACGCCTAGAGCCTGCTATTACTTCATATTTAAAATTAGGATCATTGATTTTACGAGCAAATACAGGCTCTATTTGACCATTTTTTCTAATATCTTCAGCAAGTTCATGAAGATTACCATACTCAAATAATTGGCGATCAGCGAGTTCCCATCTACGACAGAGTAGGGGATCTAAGGTTACTATATTTATATTTTCTTTTGTCATATGAATCCTATTTTCATACATCGTAGCAGGAAAATAAATAAAATACAAGAATAATAACAAGAAAAAACACAGAAACCCAATAATCTTACAAAAAAAGCACAGAAAGTTTGATAAAAGCAGCAGGTAGCAAAGAACAAACAAATGCAAATAAAAAGAAAGAGCAAAATTGTAAGTTGGTGGCTAAAGGCAAAAACAAATAGGAAACGAAAACATTACATGCCACGTGGCTAGTAAATTTCTTTTGAAGAAAAACCCCAATTTCAAGAAAAAAAATATATCCTAAAAAGGTACTTAGCTCAAAGTAAAAACTTAGCTCAAAGTAAGGGGTAGGGCAAAGTACTAAAACAACAACTTAAGTTTCTTGCTACCCTTGTGTTTCTGTTTTAACCTACCGTTTCCTTTTTACCTTGGATAAATATATAGTTCAAAAAAAAATGAAGCGGGAATAGCCTTAAGAAGCCATTTAAGAACCTTATAGGGGTTTTACCATTGGTCTAGATCAAATCTACATCAAGATAACAAATAATTAATTTAGATTTTAAACAATGGATTCAGAAAAAGATGGGCTTGTACAGAGGACAATAGCTCGATTATGTAATGTAAGTCCTACTACAGTAAGTAGATATGTTTCCTCAAACAAAGTTACACCAATTAATCCCCAAGTCTATAAAAACCAAAGATTCTCAATCTTTGACGCAAGAGAAATTATTCAAAATATTACAATAAAAAATAATGTTGATATATTAAAAAAGAAATTTGCTTTTTACAATTTTAAAGGTGGAGTAGGAAAAACAAGCATATGCTATCAAATTGCAACGCATATTTCAATGATGGGATACAACACTCTGTTAATTGATGCAGACCCTCAAGCCCATCTATCAACTTCTTGTGGTTTAAAAACAGATAGTAATTATTTGACTATATACGATTTTATAGTAAAAGATATTCCTTTTGATGATGTTAAACAAGAAATATATACAGGGTTAGAACTAATACCAGCAAATTTATCTCTAACGAGGTTGGAGGATGATTTATCAAAACTAAATAAAAAAATAGAAATATTTTCTGATAAATTATCAGAAATAGAAAAAAAATATGATTTTATTTTTATTGATACAAATCCAACAATTAGCCTTTTAAATAGAAATGTAATAACATTTAGTGATGTGATAAACATAGTATGTGAAACACAACCATATAGTTTGAATGGGCTTAAGTTATTAATGGAAGATTTAGAGAAGTTTTACGACCATGCAGATATTAAACCAAAAGAGATAAATATTATTCCGAACAAGTATGAAGATCGAGCTTCAAGTTCTGCAGAAGCAATGACAGCTTTAAGAGATTACTATGGCAAATATATAAAACCTGATTTTGCAATTAGAAAAAGTGAAGATATAAATATATCTGCAAAAATAGGAAAGCCATTAGCACTATTTGCAAAAAAGAATTCTATAGCATTAGAGGATATTATAGAACTTTTACATTACTTTTTAGAAAAATATACAAAACCAATCGGGTAATATTATAAATATGCCAAGAAAAATAAAATACAAACCCGTATCAAAGGAATTGTCAGAAATAGCAAAACCATCAGAAGGTTCATCGGCAAGAACAAGTTTAGGGATAGAACAGACGGTAGGGGAGTTTTTTTTCATTCCTATAGAAAAATTAATTCCGTTTAGAAATCAAGCAAGAAAAGATTTTAAAGATGAAGAACTAACAGAACTAGCAAAATCAATAAAAGAGTATGGTATAAGACAACCTTTGACAATAATGAAAGTAGAAGGAAATAAATATGAAGTCATAAGTGGAGAAAGAAGATTAAGAGCAGCTAAAATTGCTGGATTAGTAAAAATTCCTTGTATAATAATTAAAGATACAGCACAAGCAGATGCAATAGCATTGGTAGAAAACATTCATAGGAAAGATTTACACCCAGTAGAACTAGGAGAATGTTATGCAAAATTGATTAAAAATAAAATTTTTACTACCCAAAAAGAACTTTCTAGTAAAATTTCAGTATCAGAAAGCAAAATTTCAGAATATATAAACTATTCTTTAATACCCTTAGAGGTTAAAGAAATAGTTTTGAAAAATAATATAACCTCAAGAGATAAATTAAGAGATCTAGTGTTAGCATGTAACAAAGAAGATGATGCTAAAACCAACCAAATATTGGGCATTGCTAAAAAACAAAAAGAAAACTTTTCTATTATTAGGGTAATGTTTAATGATGGACAAATGAAAGTGCAAGATAGAGGAATAAAAAAACTATCAAAGTACGATAAACAGGTTTTAAAATCTAAACTAAAAAGGATATTAGAAAGTATAAGTTAAACTTCGCGGCCGCGAAGTTTAAAGAAATAAGAAAAAATATAAAATTGACTCTGTTAAGTTTGATAAAAAGTATAAAAAAAAGAAATTAAATAATACTCATGCTAAAATCTATTAATTCAACGAAAATGGGGGAAAAAAGCAGTGAAAGAAAGAAGTTTAATAAAAAAATTGGATTTAAAAACCCAAGAGAATCTATTCAAAAGATGTATACCTAATCGTACAAAAGCAGAAATAGAAAAAATATTGATAGCAAAATGCGAATATATGACGGAAGTCTTAAAATATTATAAAAAATTAGCTATGGATAGTGAAGTTACAAGATCAGAAAAATTAAATAAGATTCAAAGGTTAGACGGGGGGGGTAGTAAGATGGGTTTGAGTGTTTCTCATTATGAATTAGACAAGATGTTGAGTGGAGAAAACAGTAATCACAACACGTAAATTGAATACAGCTAAACAGAGCAAGGCTATAATTTATTATTTTTTTTAATTTTAAGGATTTGCTCAGAGGATAAGCCAGTAATCTTAGCAATAGTATTAATATC
>JABSSF010000125.1 GCA_013214485.1 Rickettsiaceae bacterium
TTCTTAAATGTGCCATTACATCAGATCATAGCACTATACTTTTAAATATTAAAGTTATTTTTGCTAGTTTCCCTAGAAAACAATTGGATAAATTAATTGCAGCTGATTTTATCGAATTTGGTAGCTCAGGAAAAATTTACTATAAAAAAGATAGCAAGCAGCTTAGTGAAATATCACCTAATAGTAAAATTACCGATTTTGCAATAAAGAAATTATCATCTACGGTAATACTTGCAACTTATAAAATAATAATAAATAATCTGGTTACTTTGCGATCATCAATTTGGCAAAAGAACAATAATAATTGGCAAATAATTTTTCATCAAGGGACAAAACAAGAGTATAATTAATGAATAAGAACGGCAATAAAATCCATGTCCTAACTAGAGCAGTGATCATTGATCAAGAACAAATCTTATTATGTAAGATTGTTAATTATGATCCTAATTTTTATTTTCTTCCAGGAGGACATATCGAAAATGGTGAATCAGCTAAAGAGGCTCTGCTTCGTGAATTGAAAGAAGAAACTGGAGCTGACTGCAATATCGAACGATTTTTGGGTTGTTTAGAATGTAGCTTTGAACCTAATTATACAGATATTTGCCATAATCATGAGTATAATTTCATTTTTGCAGTAAGTTCTAGATTACTAAAATCTTCTTATAACGTTCCGAAGTTAGAAGATAATATAGATTTATTATGGGTTCCTATTGCGGATTTAACAAAAATTGACTTTAGGCCTAACTCAATGATAAAGTTATGATAGGTATTCTTCCTATTGGTAGAGCTCCTAATTCTACTAAGAAATATGTAACTTTTTTTTGGAGTATGCCAACTAAAAGTTACCAAGAGTGGCGTAATAATGGTCTAGATCCATGGAAAGAACGAGTATTAAATTATTGGCCAGAAATAGAACCATTTATTACACAATTTACCAGTTTAGATGATCTAGCATTTGCTGAGTATAGTGATATTATAATGGAAAATTGGCATATAGAAAAAATGGCATTTATTGGTGATGCATCTCATTGTACTAGTCCTCAATTAGGTCAAGGAGCAAATTTAGGAATTATCGATGCAATGCAACTATCTCAGTGTTTAAAAGTCTCTGATAATGTTGATATGGCGCTTAATTATTATAATAAAGAAAGATTTGGTCATATTCGATTTTATCAAACAACCAGCCGTTGGTTAACGCCATTTTTTCAATCAGATAGCATAATTGCTGCTTGGATGAGAGATAGAGTGTTTAATATTATGTGTAATACGCCTTATATTAGAACTGAAATGATTCGGACGCTTTCTGGGATGAAAAATGGTCTTTTTAGTCATATCAATCCAGGTATTTGGCATGAACGTTACAATCTAAATAAAACACTCTAAATCAATATTAAAAATTGATCCTAACTTTTAATGCTCCTTGATGTGAAACATATTTTTTAGCAAGCACAACATCATACACTATATTATATTCCATACGATTTTTTTGTACCGATATACCAATCCCTAAATTATACATAAATCTATCACGCTCAACAGGTCTACTAATTAATGAGGTTGAAAAACCATCTATAGTAATTGTGGATTTAGGCTCTTTGTTTAATAAATCATATTTAACAATACTATGCTAGTGCTTGTAAATTTTCAATAGCCATTACAAATTGTAAAATAAGAGCTTTCTTGCTATAATGGTAAGTAATAGTAGAAAAAACCAATATTATTCGTAATATCTTAATATATAACTTGAAAATTTGTAATTATTAACTATATGTGATTATATATGCTAAAAAACTGTAAGAATTTCTATGATGGAACAAACTTTTTCTAATATGACTGGCAAAATATTAATAGCAAGTCCTTATGCTATGCAAGGAAATGTATTCCATAAATCTTTAATTTATGTTGTTCATCATGGTGATGATGGGTCTATTGGTCTGATATTTAACCATACTGTAAATAACGTATCTATTGACAAATTATTTAAAAAAATTGATCTTAAGGTAGATAGTTCTACATTAAATTTAGATGTACATATTGGAGGGCCTGTTGAATTAGAAAGAGGATTTTTTCTCCATTCTGGGGAATATAGTAAAAATCTGCTATTTCAGTCTACTGGTAATAATTTGGCGGTTAGTTCTAATACAGAAATCTTGCAGGATATTGCGCAAGGCATTGGTCCTATGGATACTTTATTTATCGTAGGTTATACAGGCTGGAAACCAGGGCAGATGGAATTTGAATTAGAAAATAATCTTTGGATTATCTCAGAACCAGATAGAAATCTCATTTTTAACACCGAAGTAAATCAGTGGGATTTAGCTTTAAAACAACTTGGTATTAATAATTCAGACTTTTATCCAACCCCTGGAAAATGTTGATAGACAATAGTTACTATATTAAATAGAATAAATATATATTATATATTCTATTCGTCCTAATGCAAAAAGCACTAAAATTTTTTATTATAATTTCAATATGGCTAATAAATAGTATTATTTATGCTGGAGAAAATGATTATATCATTCCATATAGTAAATTGTTAAAAAATTATGTTAGTAAAGGAATTAAAGAGGGAATAGAAACTACATTAGTGGATTATGACTCTTGGCAAAATGATGTAAATCATGTTCAAGCAATGCAAAGCCTGCTTGTAGTTAATCCTGGTCGGTTTAATGCTGAGGAAAAAAAGTCTTTTTGGATTAATGCTTATAATTTATTAACAATTGACCTTATTATAAATTCAACTGAGCGAAGAAGCATTAAAAATCTTGGTACTATATTTAGAAGTCCATGGAAAAAATATAGTTGGAAAATTAATGGTAAAAATTATACTCTTGATGAGATAGAACATGATATCTTACGTCCTATGGGTGATGCTCGTATTCATATGGCTATTAATTGCTCAGCTATTTCTTGTCCAGATTTATTAAATAAACCTTATATGGCTGATAATCTTGATCAGCAACTAGATTATCAGGTGATACTATTTCTTAAGAATCCAACTAAAGGAGTTAAAATAACTAGGGCAGGATTAGAAATATCTAGAATATTTAAATGGTTTGTCAAAGATTTTGGTGGTAACGAAGCATTAGAAAAATTTATCTTTGGGCGTTTAAATATGGATTTTACGACAGAAACAAGTATAAAATATCTTGATTATAATTGGAATTTGAATATAAAAAAATAAAATGCTAGAAAATACTAATTGATTAGTATATATTACTCAGGCAATCATTTATAAAAGTATTATTTTGTTTAAATTTTAATTTATTAGGTTATTTATATGAATAAAAGTGAATTTGTATCTTATATTGCAGAAAATCATCAAATGACTAAAGCTGAAGCTACAAAAGTTATAGACATATTTATTGAATCAGTAACGTCTGCATTAAAAAATAAAGATGACGTCCAACTTATTGGGTTTGGTAGTTTTTCTGTTAGTGATATTGCAGCAAGATCAGGTCATAATCCGCAAACTGGTGAAACTATAACAATACCAGCGCGTAGACAGCCAAAATTTAAAGCTGGGCAAAAGTTGAAAGATGCTTGTAATTAAAAAGGTATTATTTTAAAACAAAGGTGTCAACTTAAGAAGCGGATACCTTTGTAAGCTATATTTTTATTTCTGATTAACACCTTTTTGGGAGTTAATCAGTTTTTTATTTATAGGAGATGCTGTTGGGTTTTTCTTATTTTTATTTGGCTCCGCAGCAGAAGTGTGTTTGTTAAGATTAAATTGTTTTTTTACTTTATTGCCTAACAGTTTAGCTTTGTTGTCTTGTGATTTAGCTGGTTGTGGTTTGTGATTTCGACTATCAGATTTTTGTTTTTGAACATTTCTAGTTGGTGCAATAACATAGTTAGGTGGTAAGATAACTTTACTACCTGGAGGAACAATTAACTTTCCTCCAGCTTTGAATTGTATTGTTTGATTACCAATCTTAATAGACATGGGTTGAGGAAAAACAAATACAACACTAGGAAACTAGCAAAAATAACTTTAATATTTAAAAGTATAGTGCTATGATCTCATGTAATGGCACATTTAAGAAAAT
>JABSSF010000126.1 GCA_013214485.1 Rickettsiaceae bacterium
CTCACAATTTGATACACTACAACAAACTATTGATCACTCCTTTAAATTATACACTTGGCAATCGAAATGACTATATATCAAAACAAGACATATCACAGAGTGTTGAGTTTAAAAAAAGTGAAAATAAATTTTTAAAACTTTGTATCAGTGTAAGAAATAAGCTTTTTTATGAAGGTGTAAGTTACTATATAAAAAATGAGTACCTAAAAGAAAAGTTACAAAGTTTGGATAGTGACAATGACCTTGAAATTGCAAATATGCTATGTTTGAAAGCAATTTGTATAGGAATAGCTATGCAAAAAGATAATAATAAAGATTATTATTGTCTTTTTAAATTTATTGATAAATACCCTAACCTTAGTAAAAAAATACTAGATGAGCAACCACAATTTTTTGTGAATACTAATATATTAATCCAAGCACTAAATAAAATGAATATAAAAGATAAAAATTTAATTGCCGAATTAGTTGGGGACGATATATTGCAAGTGAATAATAGTGATTTACAATATGACTGTCAGGAATTTAAAAAACTTCCTATAATTGATAAATTAATATCCCATAACCATATGATGTTAAATGAAATGGATGGAGATGTAATTTTTGGATGTCACTATGATGGTTATTGTAATACTAAGAATGAGGAAGAAAATGTAATTTTGGGATATTGCGATTATGATTCTAGTATATTAGGAATGAATGAAATGATTATTTAAGATATAAGGTAAAGGGAACGTGATCTGAAGGCTTTAACCAATCTCTGGCATCTTTTAAAACCTCAATTTGGCTTAAATTACCTTCAAGATTATGACTTGTCCAAATATGATCAAGTCTGCGTCCTCTATTAGATTTTTTCCAATCTCGATTACGATAACTCCACCAAGTATATAATTTTTCTTGCATATCGACGAAATATCTACCTGTATCAATAAAATTTAAACTATGTTGTAAATCCTTTAAATGTTCTCTTTCAATATCAGTATGACTAACTACATTTCGTAATTGCCTGCTTGACCATACATCTTGCTGGTGTGGAGCGATATTTAAATCACCAAGTAATATAATTTTTTCATTATCCTTTAAACGCTCCTCAATAAACCATTTTTTGATTAATTTTACGAATTCTAATTTATGCTTAAATTTAGGATTTTCATCTATGTCAGGAATATCACCACCAGCTGGAACATAAAAATTATGCACTTCCAAATCTAAAATATTTGCTGCTATGTGTCTCTTATCATCATTATATAAATTTAAAGAAAAGCTATTTTTTATCGGAAATTTAGATAGAATAGCAACCCCATTATATGATTTTTCACCAGTATATACTATATGCTCAAAGCCAAGTTTTCTAATAGCCTCTAGGGGAAATTTATCGTCTGTTGTTTTAGTTTCTTGTAAACAAATTACATCTGGAGCTATCTTATTTTTTAATTGTTCCAGTAAATCAATTCGGAGACGAACTGAATTAATATTCCAAGTTACGATTTTTATCAAATTATGCTCCAGTTTTATCTAATAGATTTTCGGCTAATATTTTCAGTATTCTAACAAATTTTGCCTCAGGAGTTAAGTTTTTATTTGCCCATTTTTGTATCCAAGGTGCAGCTAATTCCCACATATTTATTTCATCATGAAGACTTTGACCAATACCTTCAACGACTACCATAGTTTTTTGTAGTAATAATAATTGAGGTTGTGTTTCCATGCCAAACTCATCAGTAATTTTAAATAACCTGGCTAATAAATTACCAATTGAAATATCCTTAATTTTTAATCCCATGATTGGTTCGGCGATAGACCTGCAACTTTGGGCAAATAACTCAAGATCAGTATCTTGTGGAATATATTTTACTCTATGGTGAATAATTGCTACTCTGCTATAATCTCGCTGCAGGAAAGCATGTAAAATTTCTGCTATAGCTAAGCGATCTTTTTCTTTTAACATACCAATAATGCCAAAATCAACTAAAGCAATAGCCCCATCTTTGCATACTAAAATATTACCTGGATGTAAATCAGCATGAAAAAAACCATCACGATAAGCTTGATTAAAAAACATCACTGCAATATTTGCAGCAATTTCTCGTGGGTTTAAACCTTGCTTTATTATTGCTTTAGTATCATAAATTGACACTCCTTGAATCCATTCTAAAGTTATTACTTGTTCAGAGGTTAAATGCCAATAAATTTTTGGAATTTTAACACTGGGATCATTATTAAAACTATCAGTAAGTCTAGAGGCTGCAGCTGCTTCCATTCGTAAATTTAATTCACTTTTCATCGTATTATGAAAAACTTTAACTACGTCAATTAATTTAAGACGTTTAGTTTGAATAAACCATTTAGATAAAATTGTTGCTAAATATCCTAAAAACTCTACATCTTTATTATATTCAACAAAAATATTTGGTCGAAGAACCTTAACTGCTACCTCAGTACCATCTATTAATTTTGCTTTATGCACTTGAGCAATAGAAGCTGCTGCTACAGGAATATCATTAAAATCAACAAAAATTTCGCTTATTTTCTGATTAAATTCTGCTTCAATGGTTTCTCTAACTAAATTACTGGCAAAAGGAGGTAATTTATCTTGTAGTTCAGTTAAGCTATTTGCAACATTAGCGCTGACTAAATCAGGTCTAGTTGATAGAGTTTGGCCAAATTTTATATATATAGGTCCAAGGTTTCTAAAACAATTTGCGAGGCGCTTGCCAAATATTTCTTCAGGTTTGGTAAAGGAATTAATTGGATGAGTAATAATTTCAGCTAATTTTGCTAAGAACCTTACGGATTTGGGAATATTAATTTGATCAGGATAAGTAAAAATTTTATACTTACTAACTATACTTACAACCTTTAGTAATCTTGGTAAATTTTTACAAAATTTTAGCATAAATTATACAGTTTTTTAATTTAAATTTTTAACCCTGAATGAATAGCAACTATTCCAGAATTCAAGTTTTCATATTTAACATCAACAAAACCAGCTTGCTGGATTTTTGTTTTAAAATCTTCTTGATTAGGAAATAAACTAATACTCTCTGCCAAATACTGATATGCAGACTCATTATTTGCTACAAATTTACCAACTTTAGGAATAATGTTAAAGGAATAAAAATTATATAATGTTTTTAATAAATTATTTTCTACTTTCGAAAATTCCATACAAAGAAATTTTCCCGTAGGTTTTAATACGCGATAAGCTTCTTGCAAGGCTTTATCGATTGATACTACATTACGGATGCCAAAGCAAATAGTATAATAATCAAAACTATTATTAGTAAAGGGTAATTTCTCTGCATCGCCAGTTATTAAATCAAAATTATTTAAAATATTATTATCAATAGCTTTACTGCGACACATTTTTAACATGTCTTTATTTATATCACATACTATAATTTGGGGCTTGGCTGCAGCTTTATTTGCTTTCTTTTTTAAACGAAAAGCAATATCTCCTGTACCACCTGCAACATCTAATATAGTAGAGTTTAAGTTAGGAATTAGCTTGCAAAATTTATCTTTCCATAAACGATGTATACTGAAACTCATTAAATCATTCATCACATCATAATTTTTAGCAACATCAGAAAATACTTCGCCTACTAGGGATCTTTTCTCAGAGTTACTAACTTTTTGAAAACCGAAATTATTATTTTGTTCTTTATCTATCATAAAAATCTATTATTATACGCTAACTACATCTTTTGAATAATATATAAGATATAAAAATAATGCCAGAACTTCCAGAAGTAGAAACAGTAAAAACTTACTTAAAAAAACAAATATTAGGTAAAAAGATTCTATCTTGCATGCTATTGAGGCAAAATTTGCGTTATAATTTAGATTTGAATCTAACAACTATCACAAAAAATACCATAATTAAGGATGTTGCTAGAATTGCAAAATATCTAGTTATCTCTCTAGATAATGATTATGCAATAATAATTCACTTAGGTATGAGTGGTAGATTTACTTTGGTCTCTAGCGGCTATCAATTACAAAAACAT
>JABSSF010000127.1 GCA_013214485.1 Rickettsiaceae bacterium
ACAAGAATTGGTTTTTTATAAGTTTCTATTCAAGAGTAATTTGTAATCTTTGATTGTGACTTTTAAATTGCCCTGATTTATATTTATAGAAATAGTTAGTTGTATAAATTTATTTGTTTTGTTATAGTGATCAGTTGTATTTTAAGCACTCATGAATTTTATGACACAATTAATATATCATTTTGGCCAAGATAACTTTTCAGAAAATAAAGTTAATGACAAAGTTACTGGCAAGGCTGATGGTAATGCTGGTATGACTGCAATACTTGGAGGAAAAGGAGCAAATCTTGCTGAAATGTCTAACATAGGATTACCTATTCCTGCTGGGTTTACTATTTCTACAGATATATGCCAGCAATATTATGAAAATAATAACGTTTTACCAGAAAAATTGCTTAGTAATTTAGATAAGTCAATTAGCAAATTAGAACAAGCTACTGGTAAAGTTTTTGGTGGCAAAAAAAACCCATTATTATTATCTGTAAGATCAGGAGCAAAAATTTCTATGCCTGGTATGATGGATACTATTTTAAATTTAGGTATAAATGATAAAGTAGCAGAAACTTTAGCTAAGGAAACTAATAATGCTTATTTTGCTTATGATAGTTATCGTAGATTTTTACAAATGTTTGGTTCTGTTGTATTGGAAATTCCAACATATTGTTTTGAAGAAAAATATGAACAACTTAAATTACAACATAATTTTATAGAAGATAGTGAAGTTACTCCAGAAGTATTACAAGAAATTATTAGTGAATTTAAAAATATCATTACTAAAAAAACTAAAAAAGACATTGTTACTGATCCAAGAAGTCAATTACATATGGCGATTGAAGCAGTGATTAAATCATGGATGAGTCCACGAGCTGTAATTTACCGTAAAATAAATAACATTACCGATATAAAAGGTACAGCTGTTAATATTCAAGCAATGGTTTTTGGCAATAAGGGAGAGCTATCTGCCACTGGTGTCATTTTCACTCGTTCTCCCGTTGATGGTGAAAAACATATTTTTGGCGAATATTTAATTAATGCTCAAGGTGAAGATGTAGTTGCAGGTATTAGAACTCCTGCAAATATTGCTACAAAAGGGAATAACGATTCCAGTTCTCTACAACATAAGATGCCTAAATTATATGATGAAATAATTAATGTATGCCATAAATTGGAATCTCATTATGGCGATATGCAAGATATAGAATTTACTATTGAAGAAGGTAAGCTTTATATTTTACAAACTAGAAAAGCTAAAAGAGCAGCAGCAGCAAGTGTAAAAGTTGCAGTTGATATGGTAAGCGAGGGAAATTTAACCAAAGAACAAGCTTTAATGCACATTGATCCAGAATCATTAAATTATTTACTCCATACTACTGTAGATTATAGTGATAAACCAAAAATAATTGCTACAGGTCTGCCCGCATCACCTGGAGCTGCAACAGGAATAGTAGTATTTTCACCGCATGAAGCTGAAGAATTATCACATCATCATAAAGTAATTTTAGTACGTAATGAAACTAGTCCTGAAGATATTAAAGGGATGCACGTATCAGCGGGTATTATGACTGCTAAAGGTGGGATGACTTCACATGCTGCTGTTGTTACAAGAGGTATGGGAAAACCTTGTGTTTGTGGAGTTAAAGGACTTACAGTAAATGAAAATGAACGTTGTTTCATCACAGAAACTGGACAAAAAATAAATCATGGTGAAACTATTACTATTGATGGCTCTACTGGTAATATCATAGTTGGAGAAGTAATGTTGGTTGAGCCTAAATTTTCTCAGGAATTTATTACTATTTTAAGTTGGGCTGATGAGATAAGAAATTTAAAAGTAAGAGCTAATGCTGAAACTAAACAGGATGCTAATATTGCGATGAAATTCGGTGCTGAAGGAATTGGCCTTTGTCGTACAGAACATATGTTTTTTGATGATAATAAAATTCCTTTTGTCAGACAAATGATTATTGCTCAAGATTATGAACAAAGAATGCAAGCAATAAATAAATTAAAACCTTTGCAAGTACAAGACTTCAAAGCATTATTTAAAATATTAAATGGCAAACCAATAAATATTCGTTTATTAGACCCACCATTACATGAATTCTTACCAACTAACGAAGCAGATATTGAAAGCTTAGCTAAAGAACTTGGTTTATTAAAACCAGTTATAGATTACCGTTTAAACAGCCTACATGAACTAAATCCTATGCTTGGACATCGTGGTTGCCGTTTAGGAGTTACTTCTCCAGAAATATATATTATGCAAATAGAAGCTATATTTACTGCAATTCATCAGCTTTACGATGAAGATAAAATAAAAACTAATCTTGAATTAATGATTCCATTGATTAGTGATGCTAAAGAGCTTGAAAAAATAAAAGAATTCTTTGATGAGAAAAAAGCTGAATTAGGCAGTAATTATGCAGTGAAATTTGGCACAATGATTGAATTACCAAGAGCAGCATTAATGGCTGATAAAATAGCTGGCTTAGTTGATTATTTTAGTTTTGGTACAAACGATCTAACCCAAACAACATATGGTATTTCTCGTGATGATACTGGTTCTTTTATGCATGATTATATTGAGAAGAAAATATTTCCAGCTGATCCTTTTCACAAGATTGACACGGAAGGGGTTGGTGAACTTATAGAAATTGCTATTAGACGAGGGAAAAAGATCAAAGCTGATCTAACATTGGGTGTCTGCGGAGAGCATGCTGGGGATCCAAGTTCAATAAATTTCTTCCAAAAACTTAATTTTGATTATATTTCCTGTTCACCACATAGAGTTCCGATTGCTAGGATTGCTGCTGCTCAGAGTAAAATAAAACTTAAACAAGAAAATAAACTAAAAGAAAAGCAAAGCTAGAAGTTAAGGATATAAGAACATATGAGTTTTCAAGAAAATTTAGATAAAATTATTGCTCGCCACAAAGAGCTTGCTGATAAATTAGCTAGTGGTATTTCAGGTGAAGAATATGTTAAATATTCTAAAGAATATGCCGATTTGGACAATGTTATTATCAAGATAAACGCCTATAAAAAAGCTTTAGCAGATTTAAAAGGAGCTAAAGAACTACTTAGTGATTCTTCCTTAGATGCTGAGACTAAAGAAATGGCTCAAGAAGAAATAGCTAGTTTGAATGCTGAAGTACCTAATTTAGAAAAACAAGTAAAGATTGCTTTGCTACCAAAAGATGCAGCTGATAGTAAAAGCGCTATTATCGAAGTAAGAGCTGGTACTGGTGGAGAGGAAGCTGCTATCTTTGCTGCTGATTTATTCACAATGTATCAACGCTATGCCTCTTTAAGAGGCTGGAGTTTTGAAGTTATTTCTATTACTGAAATTGGTGTTGGTGGATATAAAGAAGCAATAGCATCAATCAATGGTAATGGAGTATTTTCTAGACTTAAATTTGAATCTGGAGTTCATCGGGTACAGCGAGTTCCACAAACAGAATCAAGTGGTCGTATTCATACTTCAGCAGCAACAGTTGCGGTTCTTCCTGAAGCTGAAGAAGTTGATATTAAGATTGAAGATAAAGATTTACGGATTGATACATATAGAGCATCTGGTGCTGGAGGGCAGCATGTTAATACTACAGATTCAGCCGTTAGGGTTACTCATATTCCAACTGGTACAGTAGTTTGTCAACAAGATGAAAAATCGCAACATAAAAACAAGGCTAAAGCATTGAAAATTTTACGCTCCCGGATTTATGATTTAGAGCGACAAAAGAAAGAGCAAGAACGTGCAAGTTCAAGAAAAGGACAAGTTGGCGCTGGTGATCGCTCGGAGCGAATTAGAACTTATAATTTTCCCCAAAGTAGAATCAGTGACCATCGGATTAATTTAACTTCGCATAATATTGATGAAGTACTTAAATAAGGTAAATTAGACGAATTTATTGATGACTTAATTGCCAATGATGAAGCCACTAAACTAGCTCAAGATTTAT
>JABSSF010000128.1 GCA_013214485.1 Rickettsiaceae bacterium
TTGGTGTGGTCAAGCAGAATAGCTGACCCTCGCTAATTAATTCATAACCTCCAATTTATCGGAGATTATTTTAAATATACATCATTTAATATTTGATAGTAGAAAGGAATTTAGATGGAATCATAGTTTTGGCTATTTTGAACAATTTAGTTGGCGCTATTGATGATTCAGTAAGTGAATGTGAACTTATGTGGAATTTCTAATACAGATAACAAACTATCAGGCCTAATGATTTATCCTACATTCCGCACATTTAAGGTATTGATTTAAATGGACTTTAAAAGTCATAAAGTGTAGCCATGTATTTGTGTGTTTTATAATTAATTGATAAATATAAGTTTATTTAAAATTGCCATTATTGGTCAATTTTCGAACTTTATATAAAAACCCGCTTAACTACATGTTATTAAGGTTATTTTTAATTATTTATTTTTTATAAAATTGTACGGAATGTAGGATTTATAAGCTCAGGTGCAGTTAATTGAATTATGTTATTTAAAAATGAATCTTCAGTAATAACGAGTGTCGTTGTTGTCATTATATCTCGATTAATGAGATATAGAGCTACGTATCTTCTCAATAAATGTTTTTAAGATGTGATGTTTATGAACAAACCTACTTTTTTAGATACTTGCTGGGTTAGAAGTATCTTTTGTAAAAACGATATTACTCAACAGCCTTTTCAGCACATATTTAGAGATCATTTCTTTTCAAAGTCATGTTTTGATACTCTAAAAAGTAATTTCGTAGAAGCTGGTTTGGTTAATGAGAATAATATTTCTAGAGAAAAAAAGGAAAATCGCCTCGTTGGGAGAGATAGTTACTTCTTATGCCCAGAGCTTTTAGAAAAAATGAAGTGTATTGAAACACAAAACTTCTGGAAAAAGTTTATTACCAATTTTAAGTCTTCATTGCCTGAAACTAAAGCCTACTTACTTAATGAATTTCAACGTGCAGGGCTTGCGACAGAATACAGTACTGATAACTTATCTATTGGGTTTAGGTTTGTAACGGAAACGCTTCCTTTTGATTTAGCCCCACATATGGATATGCCTCAAAAGATTGCTGTTTGCGTTGTTTATGTTAGTACCTCAGGACAAATTGAGCATGGAGGTACACATTTATATAAAAAAAATCACGATACGAGCTTTAAGGAAGAGGTTTGTTATGACTTTATAGAAAACAATCTAGTTTTAATCCCAAGAGTTTTGGACTCGTGGCATGGTGGTACATGGAGGGGGCAAGGAACGAGAAAAACATTTCATATTTACTTTTTTAGCCACCCGACAAACTCTATAAAGTCTCTTCGTAATAGATTTAGTTTTCTAATGTAACTGTAAGGGGGAACATTTATGGTTGTAGAAAAAGATATAAATTTAATAACTAACCTAATTCAAGTTATTGTCGTTAATGCAGATGTTATCGAGCATTCGGGTAAAACGGTATTAGATCATTTAATAGGGACTTATATTATTCTTGATGAGCTTGAAGCCTCTGAAACTTTAAAGTTAGCAGGAGCATTTCATAATATATATGATACAGAAAAATTTAAATTAGGGATAAAGGATTCAATCAAACGTAATTGTTTTATTGATAAAATAGGGATTGAACCTGAAAATATTATATGCCTCTTTTCAAATCTTATTTGGTCAAATTTTATGAAATCACCACCTGATAAATTTCGGACAAATTATGACTTTTATTTTAAGAAGTACCAAGAGGTTGGACATTTTCATTTTGAACAAGTAGTTTTACTTTTCTTTGGAAACATAATAGAGCAAATCGACATTATACCATATGAGAAAAGGAAGTTTTTTCGTAGTCTATCTTTTAAATATCAACACTTTATGACTGCTGTTCAATCAATTAAAATAAAAGATGCACTATCAGAAAATGATTGCAATAATTTTAAGGAATTAATATGAAAAAAGATATTTTAAGCTATGAAAATAGCGATATAGTAGAGGCGTTTTGTAAAAGTTTTGACGTTGAATTAATAGAAGCAAAAGATATTTTTTCTCAAATGCTGAAATGGTTTGTTTTTTGTACAGATAAGGAAACTTCTGAATACAGAAATATTGATGATGCTACATTAATTATTGATGAAATGTGGCACACTTTTATTCTATTTACTGGTGACTATACAAAATTTTGCAAACAATACGTAGGTTATTATTTACACCATAAACCATCTACAAATGCAGATTTAAAGCAACAAAGAAAACGCACAATTGAAGAGATTACTACAAAAAAGAAAGCTCAGTATGAGCTAGTTTACGATATATTAGGACAAGATACATTTGTGAAATGGTATGATGAGTACCCAGACAAGTACTCTTTAGAAAACATAACCAAGTTAAAGAAAAATAGATTTTGAGTAGTTATGCATACAAGCCTATTTTTCTTAATGAATATACTCGTAGTTTAACTATGTGTTTAAAGATAGGCGAGCATAATGAAGCAATTATTTAGACAAAAAGTGATAGAGAAGCGTCAGGAACGTTTATCAGGGGTTATCAGTTTGGCACAACCTCCTGTTTTAATATCATTAACTCTCCTTTTGTTGTTCATTGTTATTGCTAGCCTAGTTTTTCTTGCTTTAGGCAGTTATACCCGTAAGGAAAGTGTTTCAGGTGTTTTGCAACCGAACACTGGCATAATTAGACTACGAGCTCCTCAAGAGGGAATGATCACTGAGTTATTAGTTCAAGAAGGGCAAGCTATAAAAAAGGGGCAACCTTTATTGCGTATTATGACTGAAAAATATGGAATACAAGGTTTTGAGCTTAATAAAGAATTGATAAAACAATATACACAGCAAATTAGTATTTTGAGTCAGCAAATAAAAACTCAGATTACTCTGCAAAAACTGGAAACTGTAACGTTAATTGATGAGCAAAGTAATTTGAAAAAACGCTTATATCAATTAGAACAGCAGGAACAAGTTTTTGATACACGTGTCAAGATCAACCAACAAATGGTTAAGCAGATTGTTAGTCTGGCGGGGACTGGTTTTATTTCAGAACTTGAATTGATGAAACAGCAAGACGGCCTGCTAGGATTGCAGCAGCAGGTCTCTTCGATAAAATCTGAACGCCTTAGTATTAATTATCAGCTTCAGCAAAATAGTAATAAGTTGTCACAATTACCTATTCAACATACAAAAGAAAAAGATTTATTGAACACGCAAATATCGTTATTGAATTCACAACTTGCGAGTACTGAGCAGCAAAGGATAAGTGAAGTAAGATCTCCAAGTGATGGTAAAATCACCGGCTTGTTATCAAAATTAGGACACTCGGTCATTATTCAGCAAAACTTATTGAGCATATTGCCCGACATGAATTTTATGCAAGCCATTATTTATGTGCCAACATCAGCTTTTGGTTTTATTGAACAAGGGCAAACGATACATTTGCGATATCATGCATTTCCTTATCAACGTTTTGGTATTCATCAGGGAAAAATCGAGCAGGTAAGCTCTAACGTTATATTCCCCAATGAAACTGAAATACCAGGATTGATCACGGTACCTTCTTATAGGCTAGTTGTATCGTTACAAGAATCAAAGGTTGTTGCTTATGGACGAGAACATCCTTTACGATCGGGTATGAAGTTAGATGCAGACATAGTTATTGAACAACGGTCACTGTTGCGGTGGTTGTTTGATCCTATCTTCAGTATAAAAGCAATGCTATAAGTTTCCTCAATCTAAAAGTCAGATTAACACTAAGAACTATATTACATAAAAGAGAAATAACGATGTCAATTGATGAAGCTAACCCTCTAAGTAAATTACAGTTTTGGAGGAGGAATAGACTTCCATTAATTTTACAATCCGAAGCCGCAGAATGTGGACTGGCTTGTTTAGCTATGGTTGCAGGTTTTCATGGT
>JABSSF010000129.1 GCA_013214485.1 Rickettsiaceae bacterium
AATAAAATTACAGAAACTAGGGAAATGTTTAACCATACAAAATCCTTGTTGTGGAAAAAAATTGCAATTCTTGGTTGCGACTTTTAAATTGCCCTGCCTTTAGCATAATAGCATTCATGACA
Organism: Rickettsiaceae bacterium; assembly: GCA_013214485.1. Classification (GTDB taxonomy): domain Bacteria; phylum Pseudomonadota; class Alphaproteobacteria; order Rickettsiales; family Rickettsiaceae; genus JABSSF01. The sequence continues at coordinate 123 of JABSSF010000129.1, forward strand.
ATAAGGATTAATTTTTATTGATTTATCACATTCAACCAAAGCTTTTTCATGTAAATTTTGTTTTGCCAAACTTATTGCTTTAGCCATATGTACCCGAGATAAAAATAGATGCCTAATATACATATCCTTAAGCGAATAAAAAACTTCTCTTACTTTACCTTGGTATAATAACACACTAACATAATCTGAATACAATTCACCAAATTTAGGATAAATCTTGATTACCATATCAAGATTTTCAAGTTCTTTCTTCCGATTACTAAGTACGATTTCTATTATTTGGCTAAAAACTTTTCTCATATCAGACAATTCTTTATATCTAATAATATTATCAATAACTTCATATATAACTGCCTTTTCCCAGTAACCACGTATTTGTCTAACTTTAGAATCTAATATTATATGATAAGTTTTTGTTGCTTCATTGTAATCACCTAAAGATTTTAAATAATCAATTCTATCCAACCCTGCTCTTATGTGTTCTGCTTCATTTCTTATTATTTCATCAAAAACAAGCAATGCTTCTTCATATCTACCTAATTGTTTTAAAGCTTGAACTTTTATCTCATAAAAATCACTATAACCAGCATTATTTTTAATTGCTTTATCTATAAACTTAATTGCTTGCTTATACCTATCTAGATAATATAAAATATATCCTTTAACACCATAAGCAAAATAAAAATCTGGCCTATAATCAATCACTTTATTAATTTCAACAAGAGCTTTCTTAAAAGATTTCATCAAAACCAAAATTTTAGCTTTTTCATAACGAGCTTCTGCATAATCTTGACGATATTTTATTGCCAAATCAAGCTCTGATAACGCTTCTTGAAATTTACCTAATTTTTTAAGATTTAATGCTTTTCTAAAATGGAACTCAGGAATTTTTGGTTTTAATTTTATAACTTTATCATACTCATCTACAGCTTCTTGAATCACCTGAGAATCATTCAACCAATTGTCTCCTCCTTGGTAAAAAAAACTTCGTTGTGGATAGTTTGCTACTGCATTACTTTGAAAAAAAATTAGTAACACACTATATATAATGATTAGTCGTTTTAAACTTAGCATTTTCTGTAATTGACAATAGTTGACTCCCATGGCTTACTCGTTTTTAGTATAAAATAAATTAATGTATTTCCTGCCAATTATCTCCACTATCTATTTGTACCACCATTGGTATACCAAGAAAAGAACATGATTTTTCCATAATATCCTTAATAAGGGGTTTAACTTTTTCTACCTCATTTTTTGGGGCTTCGAAAATTAATTCATCATGAATTTGTAATAATATTTTTGTTTTAAACCTTTTTTGCTGTAACATTTTATCAACTTCAATCATCGCTATTTTAGCAATATCTGCTGTTAAGCTTTGTAATGGTGCATTAATTGCTGCTCGCTCTGCAAAAGAACGCAAAGTATGATTTTTACTATTAATCATCGGCAAATAACATCTACGTCCTAATAAATTAATCGTATAGCCATGTTCTCTGGCAAACTCCTTAGTTTCTTCCATATATTTTTCAATACCAGGATAAGTAGCAAAATATTTTGTAATATAATTACTAGCATTTTCCCGAGAAATATCTAACTGCTTAGCTAACCCAAAACCACTAATACCATAAATAATACCAAAATTAATTGCCTTTGCACGTCGCCTTAGCTCACTATCAACGTCTTTTTGTGATACACCAAAAATTTGACTTGCAGTTTTTGTATGAATATCCATTCCTTTAATAAAGGCCTCCTTGAGTGCTGCAACATCAGCAACATAGCTTAAAATACGTAATTCAATTTGAGAATAGTCCGCAGAAATTAATTGCATCCCTTTTTCTGCTATAAAGGCTCTTCTGATTTTAGCCCCTTCTTCACTACGAATAGGAATATTCTGTACATTAGGATCATGAGAACTAAGCCTACCAGTGGTAGTTGAATTTTGTATAAATGTAGTATGAATACGACTAGTTTTTTCATCTGCTTGACCTGGTAAAGTATCAGTATAAGTATTTTTTAATTTAGCTAAATGACGATATTCTAATAATAAATCAGCAATTTTATGCCCTTCATGACTTAACTTCTCCAAAATATCAGCACTAGTAGAATAAGTCTGTGACTTGGTATTTTTCTTAGCAAACGGTAATTGCATTTTTTCAAATAAAATATTACCTAATTGACTAGGTGATGCAATATTAAATTCTTCTTTGGTAATGGCAAAAATTTCCTGTTCTAGTTCAAGAATTTTCTTGTTAAATTCTCCTGATAATTTTTCTAAACATCCTTTATCAATTTTAATCCCAGCCTGCTCCATCTGATGCAAAATATAACAAATATCAAGGTCAATATCTTGATATAAATGTAATAGTTTATCATTAAATAACTTTTGTTTTAAAATATGATAAATATCAATAAAATCAGCAGTAATTTCTGTAGCATTTGGTAAATAATCAACTTCCTTGCTTTGATCATGATGAGTAATTAATTCATAAATAGTTCGAACTTTGCTACCTGCAGAAAGACAATAATCCATCAGCTGCAAATCCTGACAAGCATTTATAGTACAATCTTTGAAGTATTTTAATAATGATTTTAAATCAAAAGTAATTTTCAAAATAGCAGTATTTTCAAGTAAATCACCTATATCTACTTGAACAGAAGATTTCTTTTTCAGCGAATTTTCAGCATAGGCAAATAAATCTCCTGATTCACCCGTTTTTGTAATATCAATATCTTTATTAACATTGCTATTAAAATCCCTGTTAATATTTTTAATAACATATAATTTATTTACATTTAAACTTAAAATAATGGTATCTTTCAAAGCCACCAAATTAATAGCTACTATTCCTTGGTTTTCTATTACTTTATATAATTTATCAAATGTAGCTTTATCTTTAATTTCAATAATTTTTTCATTATCATTAGTTTGTGTTTGCTCTGCTTCAATAATCTTTAAGGCAAATAAGTTCTCGGCTCTTTTCTTTAACGATTCAAAACCAAATTCATTTAAAAAATTAGATATTTTACTGGCCTCTGGGGCAACCCAAGTAAAATCCTTTTCTTGAATATTAATATTTCCCTCAAGACCAACTAACTTCCAGGATATTTTAGCATTTTCAGCATTTTCCCGTAACAAATTTTGTTGTCGTTTATTTTCAACTTTGTCTAATGAAGCTAAAAGATTAGCAACATTATCATATTCATTAATTAACTTAGCAGCAGTTTTGGCACCAATACCTTTAACTCCTGGAATATTATCAGAAGTATCTCCCATCAAAGCTTGCACTTCTCTAACTTTTTCTGGTTTTACGCCAAATTTGCTCTCTACATCCTCTACAGTTATATATTTCATCTTTACAGGATCATACATTGCTACATGATCATTAATTAACTGCATTAAATCCTTATCCGATGAAATAATAATAGCATTTGATTCTTGTTTAGCTACATGATTTGCAAGGGTTGCAATAATATCATCAGCTTCAAATCCTTCTTGTTCAAGAGTCTTAAAATTAAGCGCTTTTGCTACTTTCCTCAGCAATTTTAATTGAATAATCAAATCTTCTGGAGCTTCTGGGCGATTGGCTTTATATTCAGGATAAATCCTATGGCGAAAATTTTTACCACCATGATCAAAAACAATAACTGCTTCCTTAGGCTGAAAATCTTTGATCATCTTCATTAACATTGAAGTAAAACCATGCAATGCACCAACAGGCACTCCATTTGGTGAGGTAAGAGGTGGATATACA
>JABSSF010000013.1 GCA_013214485.1 Rickettsiaceae bacterium
CTTCTACCATATTAATTATTTTGTCTTTTACTTGCTTTGCTATGCAAGCATAATTATCTTTATAAACATTATAATAATGAGCAATATCATTACTATACTCACCTTTTAAAGCATTATATCCTTTCTTACCTACTATTATCAGCTTAAATTCTTTGTTTTCTGACTCTAGCTTCTTAATATCTTTCTTTACTTTCTTTATAATTGTTGCATTAAAACCGCCACAAAGCCCACGCTCTGAAGTCAAAACTACTAACAAGGCAGGCTTCTGCTTAAGTGCATCAGCAAAAAACCTTTGATCACACATTGGTAGCACACTCATATTACCATGCGTTGAAATATCATACATTATATTTGCAAGCACTGTAGAATAATCATTTAAATCCTCTGCAACCTCTTTTACTTTTTGTAACTTAGAGGCAGAAACTACTTGCATAGCTCTGGTGATTTTCTGCGTTGATTTAATACTTTTTACTCTATTTCGTAACTGCTTTAAGCCTGACATATTACCCTAATTAACTTTCTAAAAATTCTTTAACAAACTCTTTAAGATATGCTTTTAATTTTTCTTCTATATCTTCTGTTAATTGTTTTTTATCTCGAATATTATCAATAATATCATGAGCTTTTAATTTAATATCGTCTAATAGTTTGCGTTCAAATTCCTGTATTCTATCAGTATCAATATCTTCTAAATAGCCATTTACCCCAACATATAAGCTAATTACTTGCTCTTCTACAGGGAATGGCGCATATTGTGCTTGTTTTAACAATTCTGTTAACTTACTACCATGTTTTATTAATTGTTGTGTTGAAGCATCTAAATCAGAACCAAATTGTGCAAATGCTTCCATTTCTCTATATTGAGCAAGCTCTAATTTCATTGATCCTGCAACTTTCTTTATTGCTTTGATCTGGGCTGATGAGCCGACCCTACTTACAGAAATACCAACATTTACAGCAGGTCTAATACCTTTATAAAATAATTCACTTTCTAAGAAAATTTGTCCATCAGTAATTGAAATTACATTAGTAGGAATATATGCTGAAACATCCCCTGCTTGCGTTTCAATAATTGGCAGAGCTGTTAAAGAGCCACCACCCATTTCATCAGACATTTTTGCAGCTCTTTCTAATAATCTTGAATGAAGATAGAAAACATCTCCTGGATATGCTTCACGGCCTGGTGGGCGTCTAAGTAATAAAGAAATTTGTCTATAAGCTACAGCATGTTTACTTAAATCATCATAAATAATTAAAGCATGTTTACCTGAATCGCGAAAATACTCACCAATTGCACAACCAGTATAAGGGGCTAAAAATTGCATTGGCGCAGGGTCAGAAGCTGTTGCTGCAACAACTACTGTATAATCCATTGCTCCATTTTCTTCTAATTTTTTAACTATCTGGGCAACTGTAGATCTTTTTTGCCCAATAGCGACATAAACACAGAAAATCTTATCTTTCTCATTTTTGGCTAGATGTGCATGTTTTTGATTAATAATAGTGTCTATTGCAATCGCAGTTTTCCCAGTTTGCCGATCACCAATAATTAATTCTCTTTGTCCTCTACCAATAGGAATTAGTGCATCAATTGCTTTAATTCCTGTTTGCACAGGCTCATGGACACTTTTTCTAGCAATAATTCCTGGAGCTTTTACTTCTACTTTGCGATATTTTTTGGTACTAATCTTTCCCTTACCATCTATTGGATTACCAAGGGCATCAACTACTCTACCAAGCATTTCTGGTCCAACTGGAGTTTGCAGTATTTCACCAGTTCTTTTAACCTTATCACCTTGAGAAACTTCACGGTCATTACCCATAATAACCACACCAACAGTATCAGTTTCTAGATTCAGCACCATACCTTTGACACCTGAAGAAAATTCTATCATTTCCCCAGCTTGTACATTATCTATACCATATACTTTAGCAATACCGTCACCTACAGTTACTACATAACCAACTTCTTGTAGCTCTGTAAGTTGATCAATATCAGATATTTCTTTCTTTAAAATTTCAGATATTTCAGCAGGACTTAACTTCATTAAACCTATACTCCTTACAAATAAAAAACAAACAATATAAATTATAATACAAGCCTTAAGCTTATATTTATTAAATTTTTACTTTCTTAGCAACATTAATAACTTTATTCAGCGCCCCCTTAACCGAGCAATCAATAAAATTACTATCGTATTTTATCACTACTCCTCCAAGTAGTTCCTTATCTTCTTTAGTAGTTATTTTTATAGTCTGGTTTAAACTATTTGCCAAATATTTTCTAATAATCTCTAAAGATTTTTTTTCTAATTTTAATGCAGAAACAAGTTCTACTGTTTTTATTCCTTTATCATCATCCAGTAATTTTGTATAGCAATTTAACATTTCAGGTAATAAATCAAATCTATTATTATCTACTAATTTTAATAAAAACTGGCTAGTAACTTTTGCAAATTTTAATTTTTTAGCAAAAAGCAAAATTATATTCTTTTTATTATCAGCTGCTACAATCGGAGAACACAGTGCATAATTCACTTGTTTTGTTGTGTTTATTATATCACTAAATTTTGTCAATTGTTTTAAGATTGTTTCCTCTACACCTAACAATTTAGCATTGTAAAATAAAGCCAGGCTATAGTTCCTAATTACCTTTAAATCATACATCTCTAGTACATACTAAATTTATAATGATTTAAACATAACAGTAAAAAATATAATAGTCACGCAATTTTAAACTAAAATTTAAATAATGTGTATCTTCTATCAGCAAATGTGGAATTAAGGTTTTAGATCAGCTACTTCTAGTCTCATCATCATATGTGGCACTGGGTTAAATGATGGGCAAAATTCGTCAATTTTTTTAAAGCCAACTTTTTGATATATATGTATAGCTTTCAAATTTGCTTTTTCTGGATCTATAATAAAAAAATCAGCATGAGCATATTTATTTAATATAAACTCTTTGATCATTCTGAGTGCTAACCCTTTACCTAAAAACTCTTTTGCCCCTATTAATAAATCTAAAGTAAAAGTTTTCTTTCCAGCTATATACCATTTATTATAATCATCATCAGCATCATAAGAATCTCCAACAGGAGAAGTCATTAACAACCCCAAAGGTTACCCCTATAAATGCAATCCAATGATCAAACGAATAATCGCCATTATTATTAATACCCTGGCAATATAAATCAAGATTTTTCAAAGTATTTTGTAAACCATCACCATAGTAAAATTCTTGTACATGCTCCATTTCAAACCAATTAAGAATAATCTCTTGAAATTTCTTCTCTACACGGTAAAACTGTATTTTATTCATTTGTTTTAAATATATAACTTTATCATTATTTATTATGCCTCTTGTTCTATATTTTCTTTTTCAAAGAAATTTTCATAATTCATTCTATTGATATAAGCAAAAGCAAAGAACAATACCCCAAGTAACATAATAAATAATGATATTACCACTGAAAACATCTCTGTATATTTCCATAATACCATTCCTAAAAATGGCATTGATGAAGAAAAACAGACACTTCCTATAGAATGTGATAAACTAAACATTCTCATTCTTAACCTACTTGGAAATAATGATTGTATGGCTATTTGTGATGGAATTACATAAAATGGTGCTAAGAATACTAATAACATATGTACTGATACTAAAAATACATTAATATTCATCATTAATTGTACTATTAATATCAATATTAAACTAGCTGTTAATGATAATGTTATTTGTTTTTGTATATTAACTCTATCAGCCACTATTCCTGATATTAAAGATGCAATAGAATATATAATTACTAATTTCATATTATATAATTTAGCAAGATCTGTAGAAATAATATCAATGCTTGCTGCAAAAGTATTTAAAAATATAATCAAGAAATGGTACACCCCACCAAGAGCTCCAATAACAAATATTGCAAGCAAAAACTCTATCTTATAATTTTTAATTATTGCCATAATTCCTAGATTTACTAGTTGACATTGTTGTTTACGTTTATTTTTTAAATAAACTTCACTTTCTTCAAAATATTTACGTAATAATAAGATGGTAATTCCACCAATACCACCTATCAGAAAATTAACCCGCCATAGCCAAGTTACTTCTTCAAAATTCATGGCAAAATAATATAAAGTTGCTGCAATTAAAACTCCAATTTGCGATGAAAATGACACTAACCCATTAGCAAAATGACGGTTTCTTTTAGATATTTTTTCTGCAATATATATTTTTATAGCATCAGTATCCCCTGCTAAACTTATTAAAAACATCATGCGACATAAGAGTAGTAATAATACAGAAATACTACCAACATCTTGATATTTAGGAATAAATCCAATAAAACTTGTAGAAATAGCAGCAATAATAGCTGCAATTTTTACAGCAGCTACTCGTCCAATGAGATCACCAATTTTGCCAAAAATTAATGATCCAAAAGGTCTTGCTAAAACAGCAATACTAAAAATAGCAAAAAAATAAAATAATTGCTCTGTTTCATCTGCACTAGGCATAAAACTTTTACTAATGACGGATGCTGATAAACCAAATAAAGCATAATCATAATAACGAATAAGAGTTGTACAAAATGCAATTATATAAGAAGCTCTATTTCTTTTTTTCATTTAGCTACCCTTGTTTTGTTTGCGCAAAATAAATTAAATTGCTATTATATACATTATTTACACATAAGCTATTAGTAATTCTAAAATGATTGGCAAACTTACAGGAAAAATAGATTCAATCTATAACGACCACACTACTATTGATGTCTCTGGAGTTGGCTATTTAGTGTTCTGTTCTAGTAAAACTTTAGCTAAACTAACTGTAGGCGAAACTAATCAAGTTCTTATTGAAACTCATGTTAGAGAGGATCATATCCATTTATATGGTTTTTATAATGAAGAAGAAAAAGATAGTTTTAAATTACTACAATCAGTCAAAGGAGTAGGAACAAGGATGGCTCTTGCTGTGTTATCAACACTTACCCCTGAAGAAATAAAGTTAGCTCTAGCTACCAAGAATACTGCTGAATTTAATAAAGTACCAGGGGTTGGTAAGAAGTTAGCAGAGCGGATTATTACAGAACTAAAAGACAAATTCACTATAGACGCTAATAAAGAACTAGAAGGACTTGTAATTACCCAAATAGATGATACAGCTGGCAATATTCATAATGATGCAATCACTGCCTTAACTAGCCTTGGGGTAAGTAGATCAGATGCCCAAAATAGAGTAGCTAAGCTAATTTCTCAAAAAAAGGATATTAATCTAAATGATATAATCAAGGAAGCTTTAAGGCAAGGAGTGTAGATAAATGTCCAACGAATTACTTTCAGCGGATGAAATAACAACTGATCAAGAATTTTCTTTAAGACCAAATTACTTAAAAGAATTTGTTGGTCAAGAACACCTTAAATCAAACTTATCTGTTTTTATTAAAGCTGCGAAGAATCGTAAAGAGCAACTCGATCATACAATTTTTTATGGACCACCTGGTCTTGGTAAAACATCTCTAGCTCAAATAGTGTCTAAAGAGATGGGGGTTAATTTTAAATCAACCTCAGGGCCAGCTCTTTCTAAAGTCGCTGAGATTGCTGCAATTTTAACTAATTTACAGGAAAATGATATATTATTTATTGATGAGATTCATCGTCTAAATATTGCTATTGAAGAAGCGCTTTATTCGGTGATGGAAGATTTTGCTTTAGATATAGTAATAGGTGAAGGTCCTGCTGCTCGTTCAATAAAAATTGATTTACCTAAATTTACTTTGATTGGTGCTACAACTAGACTTGGCTTACTCAGCAATCCTATGCGTGATCGTTTTGGTATTCCATTTCGCTTAAATTTTTATAAAACCGAAGAGCTAATGCAGGTAGTTAGTATAGCTGGTAAAAAATTAGATATTAATTTAACTGATTGTGGTGCAAAGGAAATAGCCACACGTTCTAGAGGAACCCCACGTATTGCTTTAAGACTTTTAAAAAGGGTTAGGGATTTTGCTAATGTTGATAATATCACTGATATTGATTTAGATGTAGCTAGTTCATCACTAAATAAACTTGAAGTAGATAAAGCAGGACTTGACAGTAATGATTATCGCTATCTTAAATTCATTTGTGATAATTACAACGGTGGACCTGTCGGAATTGATACTGTAGCTGCAGGACTTTCCGAACAAAAAGATGCTATTGAAGAAGCCATAGAGCCTTATCTTATCCAGATTGGCTTATTGCAACGAACTCCAAGAGGTAGAGTAATTACTGATAATGCTTTCAGACATTTAGGCTTAAAACCACCTATAAAAAAAGAAAACCCTCAAGGGAATCTTTTTGATTAATATTGCTACTAACTTATTGATATTACTGTAAAAATTTATGGAAAAATTACCAAAAACTGTAATCCCTTTTATGTTTCATTTCATGAAAAAGCAGCCAATTGCTTTTTTAGCATTCTGGCTAACACCTTTATTATTAGTGGTAGAAACAGTGGTTGTACCATATGCATTAAAAATGATAATTGATGCAACTAACGAATATGAATCGAACCGTGAAATAATTATGGAAATCATAACACCTGCATTATGGTTGGGTGGTGGTATGTGGTTATTGATGATATCTACAGCAAGATTACAAGAATGGTGGCAAGTTTATGTCATACCTAAGTTGGAAGCTGATATTCGTATCACAACTACTAAATATCTTATTGGGCATAGTTACAACTATTTTATCAACAACTTAGCAGGAGATCTTGCCAATAAAGTAAATTATTTACCACAAGCATTAGATGAAGTTCGAATGATAATAAGTTGGCGAGTAATTTCTGCTGTTGGTATTATCATAACAACATTAATTATTATGCTAACTATTCAACCATTTTTTAGTTTAATTACTGGGATATGGATTTTTAGTGATTTACTTAGTTCTGTTATTTTTGTGAAATATATAAGTATTTCTGGAAAAGAAGATGCCGAAGCAAAAAATATTTTAAGTGGTAGAATCGTTGATACTATAGTAAATATCGGTATTAGTAAGATTTTTGCAAAACAATCACATGAGTTAAACCATATTAAAACTACCCAAGAAGTTGAAAAAGTAACTAACACCAAGGTCAAATCTCGTATTGTATTATTTAGATTTGCTAAAGATATCATTGCTACAGCTATGCTAGTTCTTATAGTTTATTTATTAATTACTAACTGGCAACAAGAAAAAATCACTACTGGTGAGTTTGTTTTTATATTTAATACTATTTGGGGAATAATGTATCATCTCTGGGTACTTGGTGAAAATTTAGGTACATTATTCAAAAATTATAGTATTGCTAGTAGAACACTGCAAGTAATCACAGAGCCACATGATGTTATTGATATAGAGAATGCGAAAGAATTAAAAGTAGCTTCAGGCGATATTGTATTTAATAATGTTAGTTTTCATTACAATTATGGCAAAAACTTATTTACAAATAAAAATATTATCATTAAACCTAGAGAAAAAGTTGGTTTAGTCGGATTTTCTGGTAGTGGCAAAACTAGTTTTGTAAATTTAATTTTACGTTTTTTTGATGTCGAATCAGGAGTAATAACTATTGATGGACAAAATATAGCAGAAGTTACCCAAACTAGCTTGCGGGAAAATATTTCGATGATTCCACAGGATACTACTCTATTCCATCGTACCTTATTTGAAAATATCCAATATGGAAATATTAATGCTTCAGAGGAAGAGGTAATAGAAGCATCGAAAAAAGCTCATTGCCATGAATTTATCATGGAATTGCCACAAGGCTATGAAACCTTGGTAGGAGAACGGGGTATTAAATTATCAGGTGGTCAAAGACAACGTATTGCTATCGCTAGAGCAATATTAAAAAATAGCTCAATCTTAATATTAGATGAAGCAACAAGCGCTCTTGATTCTGTTACAGAAAAATATATCCAAGAAGCCTTAGTCGAATTAATGGAAAATAAAACAACTATTATCATTGCACATCGTTTATCTACATTATCTAAAATGGATCGTATATTAGTTTTTGATAAAGGACAAATTATTGAAGATGGTAGTCATGCAGAGCTATTAAAAAATGATAATTATTATGCAAGGATGTGGAAAATGCAAGATTCTGGCTTCTTACCAGATAAAGACCAAAACTCTAAAAATCAAAAAATATAAAATTAGTTGCAATAGCTATTAAAATAGTTTAGAAAAATACATAAATTTTTAATCCACAGTTATTAATATTTGTTAAGTTTTTTAGATTATGTTTAATATAGACGTTACAATTTTCACGATTTTTATAATAATGACTTTAATTATCGGCATATTATCTAGTCGAGGTATAACAACTATAAAGGAGTTTGCATTAGACGGTAGGAATTTTTCAACAATGACCTTAGCTGCAACTATTATTGCTACATGGATTAGTGGCAGTATTTTTACTTATTCAGTCTCTGAAACTTATAAAAATGGGCTACATTTTATAATTCCTATTATTGGTAATGGTATTAGCTTAATGATAGTAGGTCTTTTATTAATACCTAGAATGGGAGAATTTTTAGGCAAATTATCAATTGCTGAAGCTATGGGAGAAATATACGGTAAATATGCTAGATTAATTATAGCTGTAGTAGGAACAATAGGTTGTATAGGTATAATTGCTGCACAATTCAAAGCATCTAGTAAACTAATGATTCTACTATTTGATGTTGACAGCACTACTGCAACGTTAATAAGTAGTATGGTAGTAATATTTTATTCAGCCTTTGGTGGTATACGAGCTGTAACTTTCACTGATATGATGCAATTTTTAGCATTTGCAATCATTGTTCCCATAGTAACATTTACTTTATGGCAAAGTTTTAATGATAATAAATTAGTTTTCACAACTATTGCTAACAGCTCTTTATTTGATTTTAAAGAAATATTTAATTATCAAAACCCAAGATTTCTTATAGATATAAGTATATTATTATTTTTTACGTTTCCACGTATGAATCCAGCATTATTTCAACGTGTTTCTATGGCTAAGAATACTAGTCAAGCGATAAAAGCGTTTTTGATCGCCGGATTTTGCTGTTTAGTAGTAGAATTATTTATTTGCTGGATAGGGGTATTATTATATGCAAAAGATGGTAATTTACAAACTAATGAATTACTATCATTTTTAGTAGAAAAATATTCTACCCCTGGATTTAAAGGACTAGTTATAGCTGGTGTTATGGCAATGGTAATGTCTACTAGTGATTCCTATATAAATTCTTCATCAGTAATGTTTTCTCATGATTTTTGTAAAATTTTTAATTTAACTACTAAAAAAAATGAATTATTTTTATCGCGCATATTTTCAATATGTGTTGGCTTATTTGCTTTAATCTTAGCACTGTATGCAACAACCATATTGGGGTTACTAATGATAATAGCAGGAATTTATGCTTCTATTGTAACTATACCATTTTTATTATCTATATTTGGTTTTCGAAGTAGCTTTAAATCTTTTTTAATTGCAGCATTATTTGGAATATTTGTCACTATTACATGGAAAATATATCTTCAAAATATTATTATTTTAGATTCATTAATCCCAGGCATGATTGCCAACTTAATCGCCCTTTTTAGCAGCCACTATTTATTGAAACAACCAGGTGGTTGGGTAGGTATTGCTGACGGTGGTAGATTTGTGATGTATAAAAAGGAAAGAAAATATAAATGGCAACAACGTATTAAACAACTTAAAAAGTTTGATTTCATTGAATTTTGTTTAAAAAATAAACCTAAAAGTGAAACCACCTATCCATTATTTGCATTATTCTCTATTGCTTCAATTTACTCAGGAATGTTTACCATAGATGAATCTATTAGATCTAATTATGCTGTTATTATGGATAAAATTTTTCATTCAGTAATAATTTTATCATCATTATTCTTAACTTACCCTATTTGGCCTACTAGCTTAAAAAGTAATAAATTTATAGGTCTAGTATGGAATTTAGGATTATTTTACATCTTAATCTTTGCCAGCACTTTACAAGTTATAGTTAGTGACTTTGATACTTTACAAGTTATGGTTTTCATGATTAATATTCTAATATTAGGATTGTTAAGCCGTTGGTATGTTGCTCTTTTCATGAGTGTTATTGGAGTATTCTTAAGCAGTTGGTTCTTTAAATTCTACTTTGAAACTGATATTTTTCCTGGACATATGGGTAATGTTAAGTTTCAATTGATTTATGCTTTACTATTAACTACTAGTACATTACTTGTATTTGTTAGACCTAAACAAGAACAACATAAATTATCACAGCAAAAGCTAGATCACTTTGATCAAAAAATTACTGATTTAGAAAAACGAATAACAGAATTAGACGGAATAAAAAGTGCATTTCTGCAAAACATACCGCATGAATCAAATACTCCATTAATGGGAGTTACTAGTTTAGTAGAATCATTACAACTAGGTTTTCAACAATTTTCTAAAGAAACTATTCGGGATATTTTACAAGAGATTATTAAAAGTTCTGAAAGACTTAAGACATATGTCAATAATATTACTGATCTATCTAGAATTACCACTGGTAATTATAAGTTAGAAATAGCGGAAATAAATTTAGGCGATTTAGTTTATCAACAAGTAGAAAATAACAAAAAATTATATTTAAGTAATGAGAAAAAAGAATCGCTACAATTTTATTTAGATATAGAAGAAAAATTAATCTACCCATGTGATAGAAAATATATAACTAAGGTTATTGATAATATAATTATTAATGCTATTCAATACTCAGATAATGGGGAGATTCAGATTAAATTAAAACAAAATCGTAAAACTAAGGAAATATTATTTTCTGTTAGTGACCAAGGCATAGGTATTCCTAAAATAGAATTACTCGATATTTTTGCCCCATTTACTGTAAGCTCTAGAACTAAATCACAAGCAGGTGGCAGAGGTATTGGCTTAGCTGTTGCTAATCAAATTATTAAATTGCATAAAGGCAAAATATGGGCTGAAAATAACAAAGATTATGGCTCTACCTTCTTTGTACAACTTAATAATAAGCTTTAATTGTATTAGGGGTAACATGTCATTTTTCAAATTTGATCTTACAACACTCTCTTGAAACAATATAAGAAAATATTATATCCAAGTTAAGTTGTATTTCCGTAGCTAAAATAAACTATTACTACAAATATATGATTTCTTATTTAAAATCAAAATTTAACGAAGAGTATGAACGATTAAGCTTGTGGTATTTTGTTAGTTTTTTCTTTGCTATAATTTATTATTTTACAGCTAAACCAATAATAAATATTGCTCTTTTAATAGCAATAACTATTACAATACTAATTGTACAAATAAGATATGATTTAAACTTGATAAGTAGATTCATTTACTATTGTTTAATATTCTTTATTATTGGACTCATAACTAGCGATGTTCGAGTTAAGTTATCTGATAATGTATCTATTAAAAAAATTATTATCAGCGAAATTTATGGTAAAATATCTGCTATAAAACCAACTATTCATGGTAAACAAATTACTTTAACTAATATAACTTCTGATAAAGGAAATTTTAATAAAATTAGAGTTAATGTTGCTAAAAAATTTACTACTCAATTAAAAATAGGCGATAGAATAAAATTTAAAACAAAATTATATCCATTACAATCAAGCGTTTTACCTGGTACTTTTGATTTTGGCTTTTATCTAAATATGCAAGGTATGGAAGCTACTGGTTATGCTTTAACTGCTCCTAAAATATTACATCAGCAAAACCACGGGAGTTTTTATAGTAATTTTAAACATAAAATCAATAATTTACGAATTATAGTTTACAACAGGTTAATTGATTTAATGGGAGATAAGCACGGTAATTTCGCTGCAGCAATTTTAATTGGGGAGACAAAAGCTATAGATCCTACAATTGCCAAAAACATGCGTAATAGCGGTATTGCTCATATTTTAAGTGTTTCTGGCCTGCACCTTTCTTTAGTAGCATTAATTCTCTATATCAGCAGTAGAGCAATATTAAATTTATCCAATTTTTTATCCTATAACGTTAATATTAAAGTCATTGCAGCTATTATCTCAATTTTCGGTAGTTTTGCTTATCTAATTCTAAGTGGTAGCAATATAGCGGCCACTAGAGCCTTTATCATGACTTTAGTATTTATTATCTAAATTATGATCGGTCGAACCCCCTACCCCATTCGTTCAGTAATGATTGCTGCTTTAGTAATTTTATTAATTACTCCAGAATATATTTTTCACCCTAGTTTTCAGCTTTCCTTTACTGCTGTATTATGTTTAATTGCTGGTTATGAATTTTATATTAAAAATAAAAATTTTTTTGGCAATAATATTGGTTTTTTGGCAAAAATTAAAACATATATATTAGCTAATATATATTCTAGTTTTTTAGCAAGTATTGTTACTGCTCCCTTTGTTATTTATCATTTCTATAAATTTGCTACTTATTCAATTATTATGAATTTACTAGCAGTACCCCTAATGTCTTTCTTTATGATGCCTTTAGCACTACTTGCTTTAATCTTTATGCCAATTGGTTTAGATTTTATCTTCTTAAAAATACTCAAAATATTTATTGATATTATTATAAATTCAGCAAATTATATTACTTCCATGCCAGGTGCTGTATGGCATGTAGTTTATATTACCGCAAGCAGTTTGTTAGTTTTTACTATTGGTTTTTTCTGGTTATGTTTATGGCAAAAATTTTGGCGTTATTTTGGTTTCATCTTAATTATGATATCTCTTATAATGATGTATAATACTCCAAAGCCAGATCTTATTTATGACCATCGTTTAAAAATCATTGGTTTAAAGTTAGACAATGATGAGTTAGTTATCTTTACTGAAAGTAAACTTAATGACTTTACTAAAAATTATTGGGCAAATTGGTATGGACAGGATAATGTAGAAATATTTTATAGAAAAATAAGTGGTAAAAATCATCTATTTACTACAAATTCTGGCCAAGAAATTGCTTTAGGGTTTTGGCATTGCAATAATTTAGATGTACAAATTGTCACGTCAAAAAAATTACTTTGTAAAAACTCAAGAGTAATTATATCAAATGATCTATTATGGTTGTATAAGGTTATACTAGTTTTTTGTGATAAAAATAACTGTAAATATCAACATAAATAATATGATAATAAGAAATAAATTAGCTATCTCTTGGCTTAGGAATGCAGTTACTGCACTTGCCATTTCTGGATTATATTCTATTATTATCGTTATTCTACGCACTCCTAAAATAACTGATTTATTTACTGATAAAGATATTTTTAAATCTGCTTTGATTATTCATGTCAATTTATCTGTTTTAGTTTGGTTATTATCAATAATGGCAGTAATTTGGAGCTATAGTAATATAAAAGTAGCATATTTAAGAGTTTTTTCCCGTCTTTCTTTTGTAAGCATGGTACTTATGATGATTAGCCCATTTGTTGGAGAAAAAATACCTGTAATGAATAACTATATTCCAATGCTGGAAAATCTAAGCTTTATTATCGGACTTAGCTTATTTGGTGTTTCAATATTTTGTTTTGCAGTAGTTACAGCTTTTACTTCTTATATAGAATTATCAACAAATAACCATTCTAGAACCTTAAATTTAGTAAAATTTACTTCTGCTATAATGATTATTGCTGTTTGGCTATGTTTCATTTTATCGTTAAATCAACTAGATAAATTAACTGAAGTAGTAGATTTAGATATAGATTACTATTATGAAATGCTTTATTGGAGCGGGGGTCATTTGTTACAATTTATTTACACCCAAATCTTGATGTTAGTTTTATTAATATTATTTGAAATAGCTTTAAGCCAGAAATTAAAACTAAATTCTCTATATAATAATCTATTTATTAGCAATTTTCTCCTAAGCTTACTAGTATTTTATGGACACTTTACTTATGATATTGCCGATGGTGAATTTAAAGAGTTTTATACCTTACATATGAAATATACAGGTGGTCTTGTTCCTTCCTTATTTATTCTTGCTTTAGCTTATGAAATGTTTATATTAACTAAAAGTAAAATAAAAAATGATAAGTTAACTAGCCTAGTTAACATAGTTATATTTTCTTCCTGCTTATTATTCTTATCAGGCGGTCTTATCGGCTTAATCATTGCTGGTATTAATGTAACCATCCCTGCACATTATCATGGCTCAATAGTTGGTATCTCTATTGCATTTATGGGATTTACTTATATTCATTGCTATCAACAACAAATATCACCTCATATTACTGATCCTAGTATGGTTAGTAACCTCCTAATTCTAAATAATTCTACAGAAAAATCGAATTCTAATGACTTATATACTACAAAAAAATTTAAATTACCAATTTGGCAAATATATATTCTAACTTTTGGGCAAATTTTACATATATCCGGACTAGCACTAGCTGGTGGCTATGGGATCTTGAGGAAAGATCCAGACGGAAATATTATGCTTTCAGCTAAAATTTATATGGGATTAGTAGGTGCTGGGGGTTTAATCGCAATTATTGGTGGCTTGATATTTGTTTACATTTGTGGTAAAAAGCTTTACTTCTATAAATAAATTATAATTAATATCATGAGTACAGAAAAAATAAGTAACTATGAACTTGTAAAAAACACTCCAACTAAAGAAGAAGCTAAACAAGCTATAAAATTATTGCTTAGTTATATTGGAGAAGATTTATCTAGAGAAGGGCTTCAAGAAACTCCAGATCGCATAATTAAAAGTTATGAAGAATTATTTTCTGGCTATAAAATAGATATTGAAGATTTGCTAAACAAAAAATTTCACGATATAGATGAGTTTAGTAATGTTGTATTACTAAAATCAATTGAGTTTAGCTCTACTTGCGAACATCACATGCTACCATTTACAGGTACAGTAGACATCGCTTACATACCAAATGGCTTTGTTGTCGGTATTAGCAAACTTGCCAGATTAGTAGATGCTTATGCAAAACGTTTACAAATCCAAGAAAAGCTAACTAGCAGTATTGCAAAAGCTCTGCAAGATAATTTAAATCCAAAAGGTGTTGCAATTAAAATCTCAGCCTCTCATGGTTGCATGACAACCAGAGGAGTCTTAAAAGGCAATAGCGTTATGGATACTGTCCATTACACTGGTATTTTTACCAAATCTGATAAACATCGCCAAGAATTTTGGGATGCCCTTAAAGTTTAAAAGAACAAGAAGAAAAATATAGTAAAATCATATTAATCTGGATCACTACGCCGATTACACCAGCTCGTGGTTGTAAAGGTTACGTAATTCGCTGACAAGATTGATTAAATCTTTGTGGAGTAATTATGACTAGGGTTGATAAATTCTAAAAACCCGTCATCCTGACCCAACCTTTGGTTGGCGTGAGGATCCAGATTTGATTATATTACTATTTTTCCCTGGATTGCCACGAACATAAATGTTCTCGCAATGACGCTCTTTGTCATCGAATTACGTAACCTTTACAGTGATGACTGGTTTTCTATTTGACTTTATTATAGCATCCATATATGGCGCTTTGTAAGCTATATAAAAACTGGAACTCATCATTGCAAGAACATTTATATTCGTGGCAATCCAGCATTATGACAGGTTTCATCACAAACGGAGATAAAAATAATTAAGCAATAGAATTACTTACAAGCATCTTTTAATTTCTGCCCAGACTTAAATTTTGGCTGCTTATAAGCTTTAATTTGCATTGTTTCTCCAGTTCTTGGATTACGACCAGTTCTTGCCCCTATGTGACTTACTGAAAAATTCCCGAAACCAACAAGCGATACAGTGCCACCACTACCAAGTACACTAGTAACAGAATCAGTAAATACATCTACTACTTCTGTAGCTTCCGCTTTAGTGCAGTTAAACTTTGTTGCAATATGTGATACGAAATCGGCTTTATTCATAAATACCTCAAAAACAAATTAATATAAAAAACTAAAATTAATGCTACTATAGAGCTTAAGTAAATACAAACAAGCTATTTTTTTACCTTGTTTATTTTTTTTCTTGATGACTTATTTGTAACGAAATTTCAAATTAATTAATTTTATTTTCTATAATTTATACGTATAAATTCAACTATTTCCTCAGCTTTACTGCTAAGGTAAAAATGTTTTAAATAATTACCATCTTCGTCCATCAAATAAGTAAAAGAAGAATGATCAACCATATAATCATTTTCTTCATCACCAGAACTTGCTGCCTTAGCATAATATACTTTAAATAAATCTGCTACTTGTTTAATCTGGCTTTTACTGCCAGTTAAACCAATAATTTTAGGATGAAAATGATTTAAATATTCCTTTAATAATGCCGCACTATCTCTATCAGGATCAACAGTAATAAATACTGGATTAATATCAATATGATATTTATCTAAAACCTCAAGTACTAAAGATAATTTTTGCATTGATGTTGGGCATACATCTGGGCAATAAGTAAAACCAAAATAAATTAAAGTCAGTTTGCCTTTTAATTTATCACTATTAAATTCCTGATCATTGTAATCAGTTAAAACAAAATCACCACCTATTAATGCAGAATTAGTGGTAATGTTCTTATCTCCACCTTTTCCTGCATTAGGTTTATCTGGAATTTCCACATAAAATAGAATATAAGCTGAAATAGCAGCAATTATTATACTTAGAATAATAATAACCTTAGAGGCTTTATTATTGGATAATTTTGGTGGTTCTGACATCTTTCCATAATCTATTTGATTATCAGTTTAACTTTCATTCAAAATATTGGCAATCTCTAAAGCTGCATAAGTAAATATTGCTGAAGCTCCTGATCTTTTTATACAGATTAAAGATTCCATGATGGATTTTTGCCAATCTATAGCTCCTGCTTGTGCCGCAAATTTTAACATAGAATATTCACCACTAACTTGATAAGCAAGTATATGAGCATCAAAATTATTACTCGCTTCGCGAATAACATCGAGGTAAGGCATGGCTGGTTTCACTAGAACCATATCCGCTCCCTCCTCTAAATCATGATCAATTTCCCGCATGGCTTCTTTTACATTACGTATATCCATCTGATATGTAGCCTTACAAACATATTCTTCTTGATTGCTACCTATAGCATCACGAAATGGACCATAAAAACTAGAAGAATATTTTGCAGCATATGCTAAAAGATTTACATTAATAAATCCTTCACTATCTAAATCTTCACGTATTGCCATAATTCTACCATCCATCATATCAGATGGAGCAACAATATCTGCTCCTGCTTTAGCTAAAATTATTGCTTGATTAGATAAAGCTGCAACTGTTTCATCATTATCAACGTCACCATCAACCAATATACCATCATGACCATGAGTAGTGTAAGGATCTAAAGCAACATCACAAATAATCCCAATATCTATATCAGCATTTTTTAATGTCCTGATAGTACGACAAACAAGATTATCAAGACTATAGGCCTCATCAGCTCCTTCACTTTTCAAACCTTCGTCAATATTTGGAAAAATAGCAATTGCCTTTATCCCAGCCTTTTCTGCTTCTTTTGCCTGAAGCACTGCATTATCTATTGATAATCGATATATTCCTGGCATTGTAGCAATTTCTTCCTTTATATCTTTACCTTCAACAACAATAATTGGCAAAATTAAATGTTCTGGCCTTAAAGTGGTTTCTGATGTTAGGTCTCGAATCCAACTGGTACGACGGTTACGTCTTAATCTGACTATTGGGTACATAATATATATCTTGAACTTTGAAATTAATATAGTTTAAATATAAAACTACCTCATCTTAAGAACTACACTTTTCAATAAAATTTTTCAAGATATTTTTATCTAGTTTAGTATTTAAATATTCTAAATGCCATTGTACCGCAATTAAAAACTTATGATCACTAGATTCAATTGCTTCAATAACACCATCTGGAGCTACAGCAGATACTTTTAACCCCTCCCCTACTTTGTCTATAGCTTGATGATGTGTGGAATTAACGATAGTCTCTATTTCTTTATCATTGAATTCATATAATAAACTATCTTTTTCCAATAAAATATCATGGCTAGGTACATTCTTAGGCGGCGGTTGTTCGTTGTTAATTTCGCTATTAATACTATCTGGAAGATGTTGTATTAATGTTCCACCAAAAATGATATTAATTAACTGCAAAC
Organism: Rickettsiaceae bacterium; assembly: GCA_013214485.1. Taxonomy (GTDB): domain Bacteria; phylum Pseudomonadota; class Alphaproteobacteria; order Rickettsiales; family Rickettsiaceae; genus JABSSF01. The sequence continues at coordinate 18,189 of JABSSF010000013.1, forward strand.
CATTACAAATACCAAGAACGGGCATATTACGTTTTAAAGCTGCTTTAGTAATAGCAAATTCAAATTCTGCCCGTTCATCGTTAGTAATAACTCTTTTAGAGGTAATTTCCTGGCCATAATATTTTGGATCAATATCCTCATTACCACCAGGAATAATTATCCCATCTACTAAATCTAACATGCTGTTTATATCAGAAACATAAGGCACCATTAATGGCACTCCGCCAAAATCTTCAATATTACTTGCATATTGTTGTCTTAGCGCATACCACGGCAAGGGCGCATATTGATATATCTTAGAATCTTTAGCTAAATCTAAAATAATTCCAATTACAGGTTTTTTACTCATATTATATTTAGTTAGTAGATAATGTTTTTACCCGTTTAGCTTTCATAAACTCATATATTAGTATAACAAATATACCTATTATCGCAAGTCCCATACCTACTGGAATAACTACAACACCATTTATATAGGCAGTATCACTATAAACTTTCACATCGTCTAATGTAGCTCCATCCCAATGATTTTCTATAACACCACCTATAACTTTATGATAGATGCTACCAAAAATCATAATAAACATATTAGCCATTGCTCCAGCAATACCGCTTCTTTCTTCTGAAACAAAGGTAGTGATTTTAGCAATCATTATCACTTGATAAGCGCAGAAAACACCGATTATTATACTAACATAATAAAGAATATTTTCATTTGAATTACCATTTAATATATAGATAAAAGCTACAAACATTACTATTGCTGATACTAAAACCGTACCATAATAGAATTTAAATTTTTCAGCAATATATGGTAATATTATACATCCAGCTGCCATACCAAGCATAATTGAGTTAGTAATTTTATCTGCAACTATTTTTTCAATTTCATAAACATTGATCAAAAATGCACTACCCCAAACATCGGCAAAGCCTTCTAAAGGGCCTAGCATAAGGCCAGCAATCATCCCAACGAATAATATTCGAGGATTAAATAATACTGCTTTTATGTCAGATATTAAACTATGATGAGATACTTCCTCTGTAGATTTCGGCATTAAAAAATAAGTTATTACGGATAATATTAATCCAGCATATAACAATATATTAAGTATTGCACTAAGTCCGATACTATGTAAAGTATTTGAGAAAACATCACCTCCATATTTAGCAAAAACTAAGCCAGTAAAAACCATGAATCCTAGCATTTTAGTAAAATTATTAGGAAATACAATTCTAAATACTTGGATAGCACCAACGGCGGCAGCACAAGAACCTATACCTGTTATAACCCTACCCCACAATACACCATTCCAGCTTTCTGTATATATAACAGGCACTAAACCGACTCCTGTTAAAATAATACATATTGGTAAGACAATTCTAGCGCTAAAACGGCTAAGAAAAAGCCCAACTGGAATATGAGCTAAAGAATAGCCAATATAATAAATACTACCAAATGAGCCATATTCTGAAGCACCAATATTAAATTTATCTACCATATCTGGCATAATAATATTTGGCATTATACGCAAAACATATTGGTAGCAATAAAATATAGTCATCGTTATCCAAGCAAATAATTTAAGTAAATTATTTTTTTTGTCATCATTCATAAAAAACTCCTTAAGTTTATATTTAAATAAATATAAATATTAATAACTCCATGCTAACTATGACACTATAGTTAAACTAGGAAACAAATAAATAAAAATGTAAAAACGGGGGAAAGAAATTAATATATAGCAGCTAAGCTGCCAGAATATTTGACAACATAATAATGAATAATGAAATAATGTTATTACTATACATAATAAAAAATAATCCTTATATGGGTTCATTCGCTATTAACGACAGCATTTATGCTTGCGGCAATCCAGAAAAAATGTAATAAAATAAATCAAATCTGGATCACCACACCGATATATAATCGGCTCGTGATGACGAATTTTCATCTTGAACAAATACTTTTTTATTCAAAACGATCAATTACCAGGAATATTATCCTATTTTAAAAAAATTGTCAATAAGTTATATAAATTTTTACATTAATCATGGCTTAATTAATACCAAAAAAGTTTTTAATCTGCAATTTTTCTTCATCTGATAAATTTTTCTTAAATTGATAAATTATTTTCTTATGCGGATTTTCTGGTTTAAATTTGAATGTTTTATTATTTATAGTAATTGTCACTATTTCATTAGAATTTCTTCCTTTAGGGATGTTAAACTCTGTAGCCTTATCTCCTTCCCTTAATCCTGCTTTATATGCGTTACTGTTAATATCTATATTGCGTATTATGTTTGAAGTTAAAAACACTTGCTTATCAAAACCAAGATCATATCTTCCTGTTTTTATTTTTTCCAATGGTAAATCTTTCATAACTAAATTTAACTCTATAGTCTTACCATTATTTATATATTCAGCGATTTCTGTTTCAATACCAGAAGGCAGATATGTTTTTACTATTTTCTTAAATAAATCAGCAGAAAACTTCTCTTGTTTTGCAGCTTTAAAAAGATCTAATAATACATTATCTAACGATTTTGTATGGTTATTTTTTTTAATCAGATGATTAAGATGGATAGCAAAAACAAAGCCACGATTATATGGTAATTTTAATACTTCATAATTTTCCCAGTAATCTTCTTTTATTTGAGCATTTGTTATATTTAATACTGGTGACAAATAATAATCTTTTATTAATTCATTACATTCTACAATAAACTCGTCAAAAGATATTACCTCAGAACGAGCTAATAATAATCTTGAATGATATTCAGTAAACCCTTCCGACCACCAATAATTAAGGAATTCCTCTTCATTATTTCGTATTTTTCCTCCTATCCAATTATGTAAATTTTCATGAGCAAATAACGTAAAGTAATGTCTTTTATCTATATCTTTTGGAATGATCATAGAAAAACTATTATTTAACTTATCTCCTGTCATAAAAAACGGTTTCTTTCCTGAAATAAGAGTTATGCTATAATAAGGAAAATCTAGATCATTGAAGAATGATCTTTGAGCTTTAATAATCTTTATTAAAGAAGAAGTAATCTCCTCATCATCTAAATCAAATTCTCCATGTAATGAGATCGCTATGACCTTACCATCTATATCTATTTTATGGAGACGTAATATCCCTGCTTCATAAATAGAATTTAACATTTCATCTATAGTAGCAGTGAAATTTAAGTTTTTCTTTGTGCCATATGATGATATTACCTTCCATTCATAAGGAATATTTTTCCAAGTAATATTAAATTTATATATTTCATCATCTTGAGTATCAATGGGAAATCCTAAAAGCCCTTGCCTTATTGCATGAACAAAATCATTACGAATCATCGTAGCAAGAATACTTACAGGTTCTTCTTGTTTTGGGTGTATTTCATAACTGAATTTAACTGATTTAAGTGATTTTGAATTATCAATGACTAATTGATGATAATCTTTCTTATTAATGATAAATTTCAAGTTAGGATCTAGAACCTTAATATTTTTTATTTGCTCTACATAATTAATATCCCCCAACTGAGTAGGCAAATAAATGACTAGCCTTTCTGATATATTTCCAGTAATTTCTGTTTCTACTCTTATTGCTGGCGATTTTATCTTGTCTAAAAGTTGAATCGTATAGTTAATTGATGAATATTCATTAGCTAAGCTACTTTGCGGTAAAAAAAGTAAAAATAAAATTTGTAAAAATAATTTAACTGAAATAATATTTTTTTTCATTTGAACCTACTACAAATTAATTCACTAAAAAAAACAAGATTTAACCATAGTACAAAATCTCTTAAATTTATACTTAATATTATCATTTCCTAATCTTTGATATGCTATACCATTTAATTCATACGAGTTGTTTATCTTTTTGCTCATATTCTTTGTTTTATCGTATAATCTTAACAACTTACTTACTGGAGCAAAAAATCTAGGCTGCATCTTATCTTTAACTAAAGATCTAAATGGTATGATATAGGCAGAATATCTATCTTGCTTCTTATCGGCAAAAATATATTCTATTTCATCTTGTAATTCGTAAGACAGCTCTTCATTGCTTTCTAGAACCAATAACCAATTATTTTCTGATGATTTTTCTGCAATTAATTTTTGCTGCTGATCATTTCGCCATTTACCAAATATTAATTTCCCACCATATTTATCCGCAATAATACTAATATCTTTATTATCATTACTACTAATTATAATAATTTCTGCTGCAATATTCTTTATACTATTTATCGCTGTTATAAGATTATTTATTTCATTTCGGACAAAAATAACAACAGAAATATATGACATGTAATTCTGATTTTAACTTAGTAATTGTTCATAAGCAAGCATAGTACTGCTAAGCATTGAATCTAAAGAAAAATGCTTTAAAACATTACTTCTTGCTGCCTTAGTTATACTGTTGGCCACATTGGTATTTAAGATAGCCAAACATTGCAATAATTTCTCTGCTAGTTGCTCGCTATTATTTGGCTCTACATGGAATCCTGTTTTACCATCAATAATAGTTTCAGCAGCACCACCAATATTAGTACTAATCACTAATTTTTCCATAGATTGGGCTTCAATAATTGTTCTACCAAATGCTTCAGGTTCTATAGAAGTAGATACTACAATATCAGCAATACCATATAAATTTAACATATCTAACTGGCTATCAAAAATTCCTATTTTTTCTTGTAAGGAATAATCATCAACTAATTGCCTTAATCTTGAGACATAATTTGGATGACGCAAACAATCACCTATGAGTAATGTATAAAATTCTAAATTTTGTTCTTTATTAAGCTTATTTAATGCCTCTATTAAAACTAATTGCCCTTTCCAATTGGTCATTCTAGAAGGAAGCAATAATATAGGTATATTGTTTGGAACCTGATATTTAACTTTTAATTTATTCATTTTATTTATTGATAAATTATTTTTGCTAAATACTGTATGGTCTACACCGCGGTAAATAACCGTAATTTTATCACTATTTATTAAATAATTATCAGTAATATGATTTTTTACAAAATTAGATACTGCAATAACTAAATTTCCTTTAGTCATAATACTATTATAATATTTCTTTAAAACATTATTAAAATTATAAATTCCATGAAAAGTAGTAACAAACTTAATCCCAGTATTTTTTGCAGCTAAAAAGGAACTCCATGCAGGAGCTCTGGATCTAGCATGTATTATATCAACCTCTTGTTCTTTAATCAGTTTGGCAATCTTTACGCTATTTTGCCAGATGATAAAAGGGGTTTTACTATGTACAGGTAATTTTATATGAGTAGATCCTTCCGCAAGTAATCGATCTACCATAGAACCACCATTGGAAATTACTACAGAATTATAACCTGAAGCAACTATTCTTTTCGCTACTTCTAACGTTCCTCTTTCCACGCCACCAGAAACCAGTGATGGTACAACTTGCAAGAATGTTCTTTTTCTGATATTTTTTTTCCCAGTCATAATTAATTTCAAACAAATTTATTTAAATACAATAACTTCAAATCAGCAATGAAAAAACTATATACCGATGATCAGCAAAATTTTCTCTGTTATCATAAACATATTAGCTCAAAAAAGAAAGCACCTTATGTAATATTTTCGCATGGCATGATGTCAAATATGAATAAAACCAGAGCCTTATATATTGAAAAATATTGTATTGATAATGATTATAATTTTATTCGTTTTGATAATTTTGGTAATGGAGAATCTTCTAGCAAATTTTATGAAAATGATATTACATCCTGGCTATACGGAATAAGTATTATCATTGAACAATTAACCGAAAAAAATGATATTATACTTGTTGGTTCTAGCCTTGGTGGTTGGATATCAATGCTTGCCAGTATAAAATTTAATAAAAGAGTAACTGGCTTAATTACCATAGCAGCAGCTAGTGATTGCACTGAAGAGTTAATCTGGAATGCCTTGGATCAATCACAAAAAGATGAATTAACAACTAAGGGAATCATTGAAGTTTCAGGCGAAGGAGATTGTAACCATACTTATCAAATCACTCATAATTTAATTCAAGATGGTAGAAAACATTTATTGCTCAATAAAGAAACTATTCCAATTTCATGCCCTGTACATTTAATTCATGGTATGGAAGATATAGATGTGCCATATAATACATCCTTGCGTATTGCTGAAAAACTTAATTCTAACCAAGTTGTAACAAAATTAATTAAAGATGGAAGCCATAGATTATCCCGGCCACAAGATTTAGTAATGATTACTAATTCAATCGCTGAAATTACCTACTTACTTGAGAATAAAGATTGATTAAATTTTTGCAGAGTAATTATATCATAAGTTCCTAGAACTGTACACCTAGGTTTGATAAATTCTAAAGAGCCGTCATCCTGAGCCAACCTTTGGTTTTCCGCGTGCGATCCAGATTTGATTTCATCACATATTTTTTTCCTAGATTACCACAAGCATAAATGCTTGTGCAATGACGAATCCAGTTTTTTAAAGACTTATAGGTCGTTAATTACGAACTGATTTACCTGCTCAAGTCTATCCCTTTTTCAAGTTAGTTAATACATAGGAAACTAGCAAAAATAACTTTAATATTTAAAAGTATAGTGCTATGATCTGATGTAATGGCACATTTAAGAAAATT
>JABSSF010000130.1 GCA_013214485.1 Rickettsiaceae bacterium
CAATATTCCATATAATATCCTTTTTCTTATAGAGTACTATATTTTTATCACTCTGTCATTCGTTATTTAACAATACCTAACTTTAAGGTCTTTCAAAGTTGACATGGTTGATTAAATTTTTGTGGAGTAATTATGTCTAGATTTGATGTTTGATAAATTCTAAAAACCCGTCACCCTGAGCCAACCTTTGGCCTTGTGCGTGCGATCCAGATTATTTTTTCTATTTGCAAGAGTGCTTGCACGTAGTTACATCCAGAAAAAAAGTATGTAATGAATCAAATCTGGATTATCACGCCGATATGAAATCGGCTCATAATGACGGGTTGTAAGTCATATAAGAACTAAGATTTTTCAACGAATTAGTAACCTTTACAATTGCAAGAGTGCTTGCACTCATGGCAACCCAGGGGAAAAGTAATATAGAGATATATTAATCCAATCTATTTAGGACATTTCTTACAAAATAGATTATATCTAATTGATTTTCAGGTTTAGTAACATCAATTTTATCTTTTAAATTTTCTGGTATGTAAGTCATCACATTACTTATTACTGCAAAATATAAATTTTTAGCAGGGATATAACCAGACTCAGCTCTAATTGCTATAGCACTACCAGAGTGAAAATATATTAAATCACCATTATCAGTTTTAGAAATAAATAATCCATAACCTACATAATTTTTATTACTAAATTTACTTGTTGCATTATAATGTTTGGTCGTCATCAATTTATACGATGAAGGAGATAAAATTTTACCATTATGTAGTGCTTTATGCCAAAGAATTAAATCTGTAATATTGGAAATCACTCCACCATCAGCATAAGGAATCATTATATAATCAGCTGTGGCCTCATTAAATTGTGGTTTATCCGCAGGAGTAACAAAATATCTCGTGGGATATTCAGTTGATGATGGATCTTGCTGAAATTTCACCGCTTCTTCTAAAGAGGCAAGCTTAGTATATTTCATACCTAATGGCTGGAAAAATTCTTCACAGAAAAAATCAGCTAAAGGTCGTTTACTTATAGTTTCAATGATCAAACCAGCAATAACATAATTCGTATTTACATATTCATATTTTGCTCCAGGAGTGAACTTTAACTTCTTATTTGCAACAAATTCCGTAATATCCATATTAATTTGCTGATGCGCTTGCTCTAGATTAATTGGCATATTCATAAAATATTCCGTAAGACCACTAGTATGAGTCAGTAAATGGTGTAAGGTTACTTTATTAGCCCAATTGGGAACTTTACCATCTTTCCAAACTCCACTATCACTTGGCAGTAACTTAGCAACGCTGTCAGAAATATTTAATAATTTCTTATCTCTTAAACGTAAAATACCAGCAGCAGTAATTGTTTTAGTAATAGAAGCCACTGGCATTTTTTGCTTTGCTTTTAGATACTGGTCATAAAGACGATGAAACCCTTTGGCGCCAATTTCTATAACATCATCATCATTACAAAATACGAAAGTAGCATTAAGAAAATTATTAGCTAAATAATCAGATATTGCGTTTTTTATTTTAACATCAGCATTGTCCTCTGCATTTACACTCACAATATTGAATATTAATAAGCAAAATAATAGGTAATATTTTTTCATTTGCTACCCCAAAATTAATCTTTCATAAGTTTTTATTATTATATTTTTTCTAAAATATTATTTAATCTTTTAGAAAATGCTCCAGCATCGGTTACAGGTTCTCCCTCAATAATACATGCTTGATCATAAAGCAAATAAACTAATTGTCTAGTATCTTCTACTTTAGATTTATCATTCAAACTATCACTTATATTAGCAATGATCCTATGATTAGGGTTAATTTCTAAAATTTTAGCACTAGCTCCTGCTAATTGTTTTTGTTCAATCAAGAATCTTTCCATACGAATATCCATTGCCCCATCAGCCACTACTAGACATGCTGGTGAGGAAGTAAGTTTTTTTGAAATCTTAACATCCTTTACTAAATCACCAAGTACTTCTTTAAAGAAAGTAGTTAAAGTGCTATTAGTTGCATCATCGATTTCTTTTTCACTTTCTTTGTCTTTCTGCTTAGGTTCACTATTATCATCTTCTATATCAATATCACTTCTAGTAACTGATTTTATTTCAAAATCTTTATAACGTGCATTCACATTAACCCAGAAATCATCAACTGTATCAGTAAATAATAATACATCAATTTTTTTGCTTAAAAAGCCTTCAATTTGTGGATTATTACGTAATTTTTCAGCATCGTCACCACTTAGGAAGTAAATAGTTTTTTGCTCTGGCTTACAATTTTTTATATATTCATCAAGACTAATCATTTTATTATGCAGAGCACTTTTAAAAATACAAACTTCTAACAATTTTTCATGATCGCTAGTAACCTCACATAATCCTTCTTTTAAAGCTCCACCAAAATTTTCCCAAAAACCAATATATTCCTCAGCAGCATTATCCTTCTTCTTTTTTAGTTCGGATAACACTCTTTTAGTCACTGATTTCTTAATTTTCTCAACTGTAGCATTTTGTTGCAAAGTTTCCCTGCTAATATTTAGGGGTAAATCCTCTGAATCAATTACACCACGTAAAAATCGTAAATATGACGGTATTAATGATACTGCTTCATCAGCTATGAAAACTCTTTTAATATATAATTTTACCCTGCTTTTACGATCTGGATGAAATAAATCAAATGTTTTGTTTTCAGGAATAAATAATAGATTAGTAAATTCAATAGCTCCTTCATTTTTATTATGCAATGTTAGCCATGGTTTATCAGCTGAATGGGATACTGTACGGTAAAATTCCTCATATTGCTCTGGAGTAATTTCTGATTTAGCTCTTGTCCAAAGCGCTGAAGATGAATTAACTTGTATTTGATTACCATCTTCATCAATAAAGAAAATCGGCACTGCAATGTGATCTGAGTAACTTTTTACAATATGTTTTAACTGAAAATGATCAAGAAAATTCTCTTCAGAATCTTTAATATGTAATATAATTTTAGTTCCTCTAGTAAAATCTGCCTTTGACTCTGAAACAGTATATTCTCCAAGACCATCTGAAACCCACATATGAGCCTTAGATTCTCCAGCTTTTTTAGAAATCACAGAAATCTTATCAGCTATCATAAAGGAAGAATAAAAACCAACACCAAACTGCCCTATTAACATGCTATCTTTTTTAGCATCCCCAGAAAGTTGTTGAGCAAAATTTTGTGTTCCAGATTTTGCAATAGTACCCAAGTTTTCATTTAATTCTTCTTCATTCATTCCAATACCATTATCAAAAATGGTAACGAGTTTAGAATCTTTATCTACAGAAACAACAATTTTAAAATCATTGTCATTGCCTATCAATTTATCATTAGTTCGTGATAAGTAACGTAACTTATCAAACGCATCAGAAGAATTAGAAATTAATTCTCTCATAAAAATTTCTTTATTAGTATATATTGAGTTGATCATTAAACTTAATATCTTACTAACGTCAGCATTAAATTGTTTTTTTTCTCCAGTCATAATTTTCGTAACTATTTAAATTAACAAAATCTAAATAACTATATAGTGCTATATTTCAAAATTTAAATAGTTGAAAATATTTTTTTTACAATTTTTTTTTATTAAATATTTTCTTTCTCAATTATTGCTTTCTTTAAAAACCCAACTTTTCATTCGCTTTGGGATATTAAGGAAGCTTGCAAAAATAACTTTAATATTTAATAGGTTTTATAATGTAATTCCACTCTCCTTTAAATGACT
>JABSSF010000131.1 GCA_013214485.1 Rickettsiaceae bacterium
TGTTTAACCATACAAAATCCTTGTTGTGGAAAAAAATTGCAATTCTTGGTTGTGACTTTTAAATTGCCCTGATTTCTATTATGGTGTAAAAAACATTATTATATATTAAAACATCATTTATATGACAATTTTTACCAAATCCATGGAGGACTATATTATCACCTATTTTATATTTATTATCTTTAGCATAAAGCCTCCACTGCCCACTATCCTTTCCAGACGTAATAACTTCACTATCAAAAGCAAGTCCAATATTGTCATTCATAATACCAAAACCTGTAAAACCTATTTTGGTTATTATAATGGGAGTATTACTATCTTGGGAAAAAATCTATGTTGCTGATGAATATTCAGCTGGTTCTATATTAATATTTATTCTACCAAAACCAGCAATATTTTCAATATTGTAGTAACCATCGCATACTTTTACAGTAATTTCGGTATTATCATTAATACGCCTATAACCAATACCAGCAACAAAAACTACATTTTTTGGTTGCCAATTCAAATATTCTTGTGAGTCTATACTTAATTGCTGTACTCCCATATGTCCTGAAATTATAGCCCCTTTAATAGTTTCATATTCTCTAGCAGGAATTTTGTGCCAGCAGCCCTCTCCTTTCAGGTCAAATTCCCAAGTTCCAGGATATACATTATGCATAATTGTATAATCATTGCTAATAAGAAAAATAGAGAAATTATCCTTACTAGTATTATAAACATAATAAACATTAGTAGGTATAGCATAATTAAACTGACTATCATTTTTGATATACACATAATTACCATTCTGCAAACCGTTATTAGGAGCATAAATATTAAATGTCCATTTTCCCTTTATCGTTCCATCACCAAAAGTAACTTTGGTTATTGTATGTTTAAAACCTTCTATTATTTTGGGTATAATTATTGGATTATTATCTGTGTAACTAATATACTGGACATGAAAATTTGAAAGATCTGGAATATTTGATAATTTTATCATACCCGTTATGCCATCTCCAGTGATGGATGTTCCTTCTATTAGAGTATAATAAAAATCAATAATTATATGTACAATATCTGTATATATAGAAGTTGCAGTAATCTTTAGCCCTTCTTTAAGATACCCTATTATTAAACAATCAACTTGCCATGGATCATCTTCAGCAAGTAAATCAGTATAGTATTTTCCTAATTCAAATATCTTATAACGACTATTATTTTGTACTATAATACCATCAACATTCAAACCATCTTTTGGCAACCCTTGAAATACAGAGTAATCACCTACTTTACAATCATGATTATAATCAAAAAGCCTAACTATATTCTTATACACAAATCCTCCTGGTAAAGGAAGACTTGGCGAAAATATTATAGTCACCATTACATCATTATTAATTCTTGAAAATATACCCTGGTCATCTTGACCTATTTTCGTCACTGAAATAACATCATTTACACCTTGAGGATAAACCATATCTGACCTCATCATTGTAGACATCTCAGACAAATCAACAACTAGTTTTTGTCCACCAAAACTAACACTTCTAACAGAGTAATAGCCATTAGGTACTTTTACTACAGTTCCAGATTGACTAATTCGATACCCTATATTATCGATAAACACTATGCTGCTCCTATCTAAACACATTGGAAGTACCTGTAAATCTATATTAGCTTGATTATCACCAAAATGAGTTGATATTGTACAATTTTTATAAGTTTCGTGTTTTTTACTTGGAATTTTGTGCCAGCAGCTATTTAGGTCTAAATCCAGTACTGTTATTCCTAGAGCTGGAAAATTCCAAGGATGTTCAAAGATAAAAATATCAAAATTGTTTTCAGTAACATTATTCACATAATAAACACCATCTGGTACACGGTTATCATCGATATTTTCAATATATACATAATACCCATCTTGCAGCTTATTATCAGGAGCAAAAATCTTAATTGTTGTTGCTCCTAATACTGTACCATCACCAAGAGTTGCCTTTGTTATTTGATGTTTAAATTGTGCTATTTCCTTTGACATAATTATTCTTCCATTATTAATATTAGAAAACAAATTAACAACAAAAGAATAATTAACTATTTTGTTTTAAAATCTTTGGCTAGTTGAGTAACTACCATCATCTTCGATATAATAATCATTTAGTAAAATAGCAAGCATTTCCTGGCGGAAATTTTCTAGATTATTTTTAAAATACTCAGCAGTTTTATCTTCTCTTGTTAAAAACAACAAAAACTGTTCTGCAACAACTATGCCAAAATGTTCTTTGACCTCTTGATATTTTTCTAAGTACAATTTTTCAGGAAAATAATTAACGACAAAAGTTGTTATCATCCCTAATTCTGCAATATCAACACCAACTAAGTTAATTAAGTTTTCCTCTACACTGCTGTGATATTTTTTTTCTGTATGGGTAGTGGCAACTTCAGTTACAGTAATTACAATTTCTTCTATAAATTGCTGCTTTTTTTTGTCCATAATTTAACCCCTTTATTATCTTAACCTTGCTTTTTTATTGCCATTATATTTATATTACTAGAAAAACATTAATAAACAATTAATCTGCAAATATATCTTTTTTTAGCTTTAAGGCATATTTTTGTAGCCCCTTGACAAAACAAGGTTTTTAAAGTATAATGTACTTAAAATAATTATCATAAAGATACGAATACCAACATGAAAAAAATTGTCATAGTTTAATAAATCTAGCGAAATTAATTTTTAACAACTCTCTACAAATGAGAGAGCGTTGTTTTTTTGTTTAATTTTTCTAATCTATCCCCAAAACAGATAAAACTCTTATGCTTTATTGAACAAAAATTAAAAGCAGGTTTTTTATTTATCTTGGGTATACTATATTGAGATTTTTTTATGACACATAATCTATTGCCAGCGATCTGGCTTATTGTATTTATTGCAGGGTTACCGCAACTTTCTGAAACTGTATATACTCCTTCACTACCTGACATTGCAATCTCCTTACAAACTACGGAAGCAATGGTGGAATATACTTTAACTATTTATCTTTTTGGCTTTGCTATCGGCACTATTTTTTGGGGAAAGCTTTCCGATAGAATAGGACGAAAACCATGTGTTTTATATGGTTTTATTATTTTTGTTATCGGATGTATAAGCTGTTATTTTTCAAATACTATAGAAATGCTAATGTTTAGCCGTTTCATTCAAAGCTATGGTGCTAGCACTGGCAGTGTGCTTGGGCAAGCAATTAGCAGGGATTCTTTTCATGGAGCACAACTTGGCAGAGTATATTCATCGGTAAGTAGCAGCCTAGCTATTTTTCCAGCTATTGGCCCAGCTATTGGGGGTATTATTGCAGAATATTTTGGTTGGCGAGCTATTTTTCTTTTTTTAATTTTAGTTACAATAATTTTAACTTGGTTAATAATCTTAAGGTTACCAGAAACTCACCATGCTGTTGAGAGAAAAAAGATTTCCAGTCTGCAAGTAGCTACGAGTTTAATTCGAGATAAAAAAGTAATCGGATTTGGTTTGATAGTAGCGGGGTGTAATGGTATATCTTTTAGCTATGGAAACTAGCAAAAATAACTTTAATATTTAAAAGTATAGTGCTATGATCTCATGTAATGGCACATTTAAGAAAATT
>JABSSF010000132.1 GCA_013214485.1 Rickettsiaceae bacterium
TGAGTCATTTAAAGGAGAGTGGAATTACATTATAAAACCTATTAAATATTAAAGTTATTTTTGCAAGCTTCCTTAATGTTGTATTACCCTGAAAAAACCAGTAAAGATTTTGTAATAACATCAGATCTTAATGGTCAAAAATACTCTGTTTGGAATCTTCATAAAAAACATTATTCTGGTGACGCAGAAAGGGCTTGGAAGAAATATCTTGATAAGGTTGAAAATCATACATTAAAGTCAAATGATATGAAAAAGTTTCTTGACTCAAGTAATGAACAAAATGACAATAATCATAATATCATACCAGCATATATTAATGATGATAACAAAGAGAAACCAAATAAAAAGCATCAAAACAAAGAATCAGATTTGGAGATAGCTATAAGACTATCAAATAAATCATTTAATAATGATCCTGCAAAAAAAAATAATGATAATGAGTTCACTCCACCCCCACTATTTAATAACCAGATCAACAATTATCCAAACGATCTACCATCAAAACCAATTATTAGTAGTAATATAGATAATACAAATGGATGTTCAAAAATTACCGAAAATGAACAAATAAACATGACTGAATTTGTTCTAAATAATCAACATTTATTTCTAGATGGCAAGATACCAAAAAATCTTAATGAATATAGTAGTTATAAAATACAACATCTTTTCGATGATAATGAAACAACCAAACTAGATGCTTTTGCTGTATTATCACAATATATAAATTCAAATATTAATATAACTCAAATTTATCAAAAATTTTGTCATAATAAACTTAACGCAAAACAGATAGCATCTAATAATGACCCACAAAACCATATACAGCAAATAAAACCAAAACCAACGAAATTTGTGGATAGTGATAGTGACGATGATGATGAGCCATTACCGTCAAATAAAAACAAGAAGAAATATGTAGACCTTACTCAGAGTAAAATCAAAATTACATCTGATGGTAACGATGATGATGGTGATGACATCATTGCCTCTAATTTACCTCCTCAACAACAGCCACAGCAAAAACCAATGGATATAGAAAAAGTTAAGGAAATACTTCAAAATATATCAAATGACATTAGTAATTTGGCTAATAATTTAGATCTCATGAAAGTAATGTATCCTGGAGTGGTAGATCAACTTTTCAAACAATATAATGAATCTTTATTGATTGGTCATAATAATATTGATGATGATAATAATGAGCCATTTATGGGTAATAATACTTTTTACGAGCCAGGTTACAACGATGATGCACCTTAAAAGAACTTGGATTCTTTATTAGCGGAAACACTTGTTTTGCGTGGTAATTCAGGCAAAAATTCAATAGAATAAATCTGGATTACCACGTCACCCCATAGGTGACTGGTGATGACGGCCTGAAAGCCTTAAGAGAGCTGGAATCTGTCATTGCAAAAGCATTTGTAAGTGAACATCCAAAGAAAAAATATGTGATTTTAATAATAAAAACACTGGATTTTTATTTAATTTAGATATATATTAGGATACACGGGAGTATGGGATGTCTTATCGGCATTGGGGAAACTTGACTAATATTACTGGTAACTACAAACTCCCTATATAACCTCATTTCTTACAACTATAAATTTTTGTAGAAAAATTTAATATCTATTTGTCCTAGATATATTTCTTGTTGTATTTAAATTCTAATATGATATGTTAAAATTTATTATTGATATTTAAAAGAAATAAGGGGAATATTATGAAAAATTTACATACCCCTAATGACTCTACAAGTCAGATTCCCGATCATATTAAAACTGATAATAAAATTCAAAAATTGCATGAAACAATTGTTAACGATTTTTTCCTAAACGCTAAAAATGGTGACTTGATGAAAGCTTTGTCTTCAATAATCAAAATACCAAAGTCAATGCAGCCTGCGTATTTTCAAAAATATAGTGCAAAATGCTATGCCCTTTATAGTAATGGTTTTTCTCTCGATCTCGAGAAGGAAGCTAATGATAGCCTAGAAGCAATAGTAGCAGGGTATAAAATGATGAAAAAATATAATTATTTTCCCAATCAGGGAAATTTATCTGATCTTGTATCTATTTGTGATGATGAATTACAAAAAATACATTCTTTTAACCAGCAACAACAACCACTAGATCCGCAACTGTTAGATGATTACCATTTAAATCAACAGCCACTAGTAGCTTATTTGGATCATGATATGAATAAGTTTTCTAGTCCTTATATTTATCATTCACCAATAAATCAATATCTTGTAGAAGCTAAAGAGATAGAAGAATATAAGCAAAAACTAAACATTAAGATTAAAGAAACCCAAAAAGAATTAACTGATTTTCAAATAGTTAAATTTGCAAATCAGGAATTATTTATAATACTTACACAATTCGTTAAGTTACCAAATTTATTAATTTTTCAAATGGCATTAGACCTTGATCTTGATGAATGGTTCCACGACTTTATTACAAAAAATAATATAGATTCTTCTCTTCCTAAAAATTGTTTTAAAATCCTTTTAGAGCATCGTAAAAAATTAGCTGATGATGTTCATTCACTTTATCATCCTGAAGATAAAGCTTTTACTAAAGAAATATTAGAATTAATAATCAAGCAACCAACACTTGATACTTCTACTGAATTATTTAACAAATTAATAGAATATAGCAAAAAGCAAAATATATTTAAATCATCGCTTAATTGCAATGATAAGATTTTATTAGAGCAATATAATATTATAAAATTAATGGATTTCGCTATAAAAAATCCTTATTTTAAACAGATGTCTCCAGACAATTTTAATGATATTTTAAAACTAAAACTTTTCGAATTTGTTGTCCGTAATATATCAGAGCATTCCCATAAATTTCCTCCTATCGATTTGAAATATTTCAATGAAATTATAAATAATATTGTTACATCTAATATAGAAGCACCACTTATAACAAAAACTTATTACTACAATATAGAACATGCTTCAGAATATAGTGATTATCCTCTTCAAGTGTTTTTATCACCAACTAATTATGAAGATCATCTAAATCACCTGATTAATAACATAGTAAATTATTTTCTTAGTATTTCCCCTAATAAATACAATATTCGTGAGGCACTTGATTGTAAATATTATAAAACTGTTCTTACTATGATAGGTTACTATAATGATAACCCTAACAAAGGAGACAAAAATTTAACTAAAGATATCTTTAACAAATTTTATCCTTTAACTGTTAAATATTGTAACCAAGAACATGACAACATAACACTAGAAATATATTATGTAATTAACTTATTTTTAGCAGATATTTCTAATAGTATTCATCCAAAACAAACTATAACAACATTAGGTAATAACTCAGATAATAGCCCACATGATGATAATATAAATGATCATAATATTAGTTCTATTTTTGGCCTTGATAATGTATAGCTAAGTATAGTAACTTGAAAAAGGGAAAGCGTCATCATGAGTCACCTATGGGGTGACGTGATGATCCAGATTTGATTTTATTACATATTTTTTCTCTGGATTGCCACAAGCACTCGTGCTTTCGCAATGATGGTATGGACGCCAATGATAATATAGATTAAACTATTTATCAACG
>JABSSF010000133.1 GCA_013214485.1 Rickettsiaceae bacterium
AATATTCCATATAATATCCTTTTTCTTATAGAGTACTATATTTTTATCACTCTGTCATTCGTTATTTAACAATACCCTGTAAAGGTTAAGTAATTAGTTGACATGGAGCGTCATTGCAAGAATATTTCTTACGGCTGATAAAAAAAATTATAGATTACAATAAATAAGGTTATCTTAAAGCTATCGAAATTTGAATTTTTCTTATATTTCTTATTTTTTTCTAAAAAACTCTGGTACTTCTTGAACTTCCGAAGTAGAAGAATTAGTTATTGATGGAGAAATATTTTGTTGTTTCTTTTCTTCTTCTCTTTTTTTCTGATTATTCGTCGTATCAGTTGCTTTCAAAGAATTCCACATACGTCTTAATAAAGAAGTTTTGACAGGTTTTATCATTTCATCATGATTGCCTTTAACTGACTCTGATTTAGCTTTTTCTCCTGTGTTTGCTTCATGGTTATTTTCACACCAATCCATGTTATTTGTAACATGTTTTGCTTCTTCTGAAGTTATATTTTCTTCTGAAGACTTATTACTTATCGCTCCTTCTTCAGAGGAATCATAATTATGGTATTTAGGTATGAGTTCTTCATCTAATGTATTACTGTTTAACAAATTCTCATTTTCTTCTTGAGTATCACTTATGTTATTATTTGTAGCTACCTCCTCTTCTTGTATAGAGATTGCTTGCTCTGCTTCTATACCAGTAGCAACAACTGAAACCCTGATTATACCCGATAATTCTGGGTTAAATGTTGAACCAAAGATAATATTTGCTTCACTATCGCCAATCTCTTCTCTAATCCTATTTGCAGCGCTATCTACTTCATAAAGAGTCATATCCTCACCACCAGTGATGTTAATTAATACTCCTTTAGCTCCCGACATTGAACTATTATCCAATAATGGATTAGCAATCGCAGCCTCTGCAGCTTTTATAGCTCTTTCTTCTCCGTCTGCTTCACCTGTTCCCATCATTGCTTTACCCATTTCACTCATTACAGTTTTAATGTCAGCAAAATCTAGGTTTATTAAACCTGGCATAATAATTAAATCCGTTACACCACGTACACCAGCATGTAATACTTCATCTGCCATTTTAAATGCATCTGTAAAAGTTGTATTTTCATTGGCAATACGAAATAAATTCTGATTTGGAATAACAATTAATGTGTCAACATATTTTTGTAATTCTCTTAAACCATTACCAGCAGCTTTCATTCGCTTAGCACCTTCAAATAAAAATGGTTTAGTAACCACTCCTACTGTTAAAATACCTAATTCTTTAGCAATCTTAGCAATTACTGGGCTTCCTCCTGTGCCAGTACCTCCACCCATTCCACAGGTAATAAATACCATATTACTACCCTCTAAATAGGAACGAATCTCCGCTTCTGATTCTTCTGCAGCAATTTGCCCTACCTCAGGACTAGCACCTGCACCAAGCCCTCTTGTACTTACCATCCCTAATTGTATTTTATTAACACAGATAGAGTGTTCTAAAGCTTGAGCATCAGTATTAGCTACAACAAAATTTGCTCCTTGTAAATTAGAATTAATCATGTTTGATACAGCATTAGTACCAGCGCCACCAACACCAAAAACAGTAATGACAGGTTTTAAAATAATATTCTCTGGA
This sequence comes from Rickettsiaceae bacterium, assembly GCA_013214485.1. Classification (GTDB taxonomy): domain Bacteria; phylum Pseudomonadota; class Alphaproteobacteria; order Rickettsiales; family Rickettsiaceae; genus JABSSF01. Next base: position 1,637 of record JABSSF010000133.1, read on the forward strand.
GCTTTGAAATTTAATGCCATATACAAATCCTAAATATAAATAATCATCAACATAAACATTATTATATGCTTAACGCAATAATAATATAATAGAAAATTAATTCTATCAATTAAAATACATATTTTCATTATAATTTTTTAAATTAAGTATAAAAATATTACCCGTAAATAGTTGATAAATAGACTTCAAGATGAAAAATCTAAAATAATTTTAATTCGTCAACCTTTTGTTAACCTTTTTAGGTTACTATAATAATTGGTATAAGTGATATTAAAACAACAATTACAACTAGGTAATACAAAATATATGAACATAAAAAGCTATTTTAGAGCGTTATTAGAATATGAAGAAAAAGAAAAAAGTCTTGAGTTATTGAAAAGTTATTTTTTAACTAAAAAAACTAACTTACCAAAGAAATATCGTCAAGGAAAAATTTATCTTCCATCTTTTATTTTAATCAAGAAATTAAGGACGGAATATGCTGAACTTGTAGCTAATGATACAGAATTAAAGCAACTATTTGATAATGCTATAAAAACCTCAAAACTATTCTATCTTAATTTAATTAACTTAGTTATAAGTTCTAATAAAAATAGTGTCGATTTTGTTAAGAGATTTGAACAAGATATACAGGTGATTGGACAAAAATTAACTAATTTATTAGTTAATATAAAATATAGAATTAAGTTAAATTCTTTATGTTTTAAGAAAAAGAATAGTAATGAGTTAAAATCTGTGTTTAATAAAATACCAAATTTATTGATCAATATTTTTTATTTTTTCTATAATATGTTATATAAATTAACAGTAATACACTCTAAATATCCAAAATTTACAAAAAAACTATATTATTTAGCTACAACTACAATTATATTCTTTGTTTGGGTAATTAATTTTATTATATTTAAAAATATTAGTACTATTCCTTCAGCCTTTATTGATATTATAAGTAGCATAGTAATTATCATTGTATCGATTTTAATCTCGCCTATTAACAACTTTGGAGAAATTGATATTTCTGGTAAAAATATTGTAGCATATAATTATAAAACTTTTTTCAATAACTATACTAACCGCAAAATGGTTGAGGTATTTACGCTACAAAACCCAGGTGCTAATGAAGAAGAAGAATAAACTCTTTATTGATACAAGGTCTATTCTTTGTATTGACAGATCCCTCTTTTAGAACTTTTGATAAAATTGAATAATTTAGTTGCTGGTTCAAATCCACTATATTCTTGCTCTAAATTTTCTAAATTATCAGTAAATTTTTCATTGTTACTCTTAAAGAATAACTTACGAAATATAGTTTTTAACTTAGTAATATCTTCATTAGAAAAACCACTACGTGACAGCCCTAAACTATTTATTTGTACTAAAGTTGCCCTATTACCATGTACCATGCAATATGGCGGAACATCCATAGTAACCATACTACCACCTGAAATAAAGCAATGTTCGCCTAGGTGAATAAATTGATGAATGCCGCTAAGGCCACTACAAATTACGTGATTATCAACTTTAACATGCCCTGATAAAGCGCTATAGTTAGTAAATCGATTATGATCACCAATAATACAATATAACGATTATTATATCGTATACCATCAACATAACGTTGGAAATATCTCAGACGTTACGTGAACACGTCCGGATATTGTTGTATACCTGCACAAAGTCAACAAATCCCGTATTTTTCATCATTTTCTGTGCCATTTTACTATGATTATGTCCAAGAAAATAGCGAAAAAACAGTGAAAATGGTGATGTGCTTGACTTTGGACAGTCAGAAAACAAAAAGTGTACATTTACATGTTATTATAATAGTGTTTTTCCATGTGTTTCGATTGTATCTTTCTAAAAAAAGTGCATGCGGTATGTGTATTTGACATTTCCATGGTGTAACAAAAAAAACATTGAGG
>JABSSF010000134.1 GCA_013214485.1 Rickettsiaceae bacterium
TTGAGATCTCAAAGATGTAACCAAAAGTTAATAATTAAGTTTATTGTAAAAATACAAAAGGGTTAACATATATTCAATCAAAAGTGCAATATAGTAAATAGAAGTTTACATATTTTTTAAGAAATAAATAGCGTAAGTATCATATATTTAAAGCTAATATATAAAATTCATAGGTTAAACTATAAATTAATATAAAAGTTGTAAAAATGCATGGAATATTTTCAGAAAAATAGAAAAAAATGCAATTTATAATTGACTATGGGTTTTCATTGGGATAGAATATGTGGAGTTAATTTAGTGTATTTGGTTTTTTTTAAATAAAATTATAAAAAAGGTATAAATGACTGCTGTTAAAATATCTAATGTGTCAGACAAATTTAAAGAACGAGATAAAATAAGTAACGAAATAAAAAACTTATTACTTCAAGAGCTAAGATTTCTTAAGAATTATGGAGTTGATCATTTAGGATATAGATATTTTCTTTGTGATGGTAGGAGTTTTGGGTGTCCTACTGTTGATCAATGGTATATGGAAAGGAAGCCACAAGAGTTTTATAATTCTATGAAACTTTTTTTGACAAAAGAGTTAATTAATTTTGCTGAAAATAATTTTACTTATGTCACTCGTTCGAATAGCCATAGCCCAAACGAGTATCAAAAATATTTACGTGCTTTTAGTCTAGGAAGCAGCATAGGTATTTATAAAACAGCAACAAAAAGAATAGATAGCTTCTTTTTTATTACTAATTCAGATCTAGGAGAAGCAAGGGATGTACTTATTAACAATATACATTGGTTAGAAAACTATACTAATGAACTAAGTCTAAAAATTAATAAAATGTTAACCGAGATTTTGCACTTTAAAGAAGTAGATATAAATATAGACAAATATGTATGTAAAAAAGTATTCGACCGTATAAAATTAACGGATGCTAGCTCGATAGATATAATATCAAATGGAAGGGTTATAAAATTAACCAATAGGGAGATAGATATTTTAAAAAATTTGAATTTAGGGTCAAGTAATAAAAAACTAGCTGCAATTTTAAATATATCCGAAAAAACTATTGAAAAACATTTGAGTAATATAAAAACTAAGTTCAATGTGAGTTGTAAAAATGATTTGTTGAAGTTGTCAGCAAAAGTGCAGTTTAGAGTTTTTAATTAAAAGGAGTAAAAATGTATAATGAAAAAAAACTAACAAAAAGTATAGTATTTTCATGTTTTCTGGCCAGTTGCTTAGAAATTTATGATTTTGTTATTTTTGGTTTTATGTCAAAAGTCATTCATGTTAATTATTTAACTTTTTTGGATCAGGAAAAAGCTATACTAATAAGTTACGTTTTTTTAGCTGTAGGTTTTATTTTTAGGCCTTTGGGGTCTTTAGTTTTTGGCTATATAGGTGATGTTTTTGGTAGAAAAAAGTCTCTTATTTTAAGTGTTTCTATGATGGGCTTTGCTTCAATAACGATGTTTTTATTACCATCATATTCTATGATTGGGATACTGGGTTGTTATATAATAGTTTTTATTAGGATAGTTCAGGGGATATCAGTAGGGGGAGAATTTACAGGAGCAATTATCTTTGCTGTAGAACATAACAAGAAAAAAAATGCAGGTTTGGTTACTGGTATTGTATCTGCTGGTGGAGCATGTGGCGTTTTGTTAGCAAGCTTTGTTACCACTATACTCCAGTCTCCTAGTATGCCTGATTATAGTTGGCGCTATGCCTTTTTATTGGGATTTGGTTTGTCAATAATAGGGTATTTTATTAGAAAAAAAATATCTGATACCCCAGTGTTTATAATAACTCAAAAATCCAAATCTATACCTTTATTAGAAGGGTTAAAGAAGTTTAAAATAGAAAGTTTTGCAACGCTATGCCTAGCAGCTGCTAATGGGGTGACATTTTATTTTGGAGCTGTTTATTTGGTTAAGTTTATTAGTCAAGTACGAGTAAATGATAATGTAAGCTTTATACCAATATTAGTAAGTTCAACTATGGCTTTTTCTTTGCCTTTTTTTGGTAAAATATCAGATATCTTTGGAAGGAAAAAAATACTTTTAATTTCCACTTTACTTATGAGTACTTATAGTTTTATTTCTTTAGAGTTGATGGTTTATGCTAGCAGCACTTTTCAAGTGGGTTTATATGCCTTTTTATATACTTTAATAGCGGCTACGATGATAGGTTCTATTAATGTTTTAGCTGTAGAGATGTTTCCTCCAGAATATAGAATGAGTTGCTCTTCGTTATTTTATAGTTTGGGTATGGGTTTTATAGGGGGTACAGTTCCAATGGTATCTAGTTTAATAGTAGAGTATTTGGGTGAAAATCCAAAATATCTAGGCGGATATATATCAATTGTGTGTTTAATGGCTTTTATAGGAGTTTTACTAGTGAAAATTAAACACAATAAAAGAGAAAAAAAATCGATTATGTTTAATGTAGAAACAGTAACAGCGGAAGAAAGGTTACAAAATACTTAATAGAACTTAAGAAAGCATGCGGGTTTTTCCCGCATTGTAAAAGTTTTAAAATGCTATTATGCTAATAATTATAGGTAACTTATAAGGTAATTAAACAAGTATGAAAATAAAAGAATTTATAGATTCAGGTGAAGTAATTAGTGGGTTTGGTGTAGCTGCAAATTCTATTAAAATGGAAAAAGTTCCTGTTCATGAAAAACCAAAACAAATTCGAGATGAGTTAATAACAATGAACAGATACGGTTATATGAAATTTGAATGGGATGAATTTGGTAAAGATTTTGCAGAATATGCAATTAGGACAGATAAACCAGTTTTAGAAATTGGGTCTGCTTATGGTTGGCTAACACATAGAATAATGGAAAAAGATAAAGAAATAATAGCTGCTGATATTTGTAGGGAGCATTTAGAGGTATTATTAAGAAACGCTCCTAAAGACAAATTAGATAAATTGCATATCTATAATGCGAGATTTCCAGATGAGATGGAGTTTGAGAAAGAATCATTGGGGGCTGTAACTGCATCAAGGGTGTTTCATTTTTTAAGAGGTGAAGTGATTGAAGCTGGGTTGGATAAAATTCATCAGTGGCTAGAACCAAATGGGGTGTTTGTATGTACTAATTGTTCTATATACCATTACTCAGTAAAAGAAAAATTGTTGCCGATATACAGGGAAAGAGCTGCAAATGGCGATAAATGGCCAGGTGTTGTAGAAAATCAAAGAGAATTTTCTCCACAGCATGCACCATATACTCAAGATTTTTTAAATGTATTTGACATAGCCCAGTTTGAAGAATTATTGCCAAAACATGGTTTTAAAATAAAAAAAATAAAGTTATTTGATTATCCAAGTGATATTTACAGTGAAAATAGAGAAGGTCACATTGGATTTGTAGCAAGAAAAGTCAGTAATTAGAAAACAACAAAAAGTAAGAGATAACAGTGATTAAACAAAATATTAAGAATAACAAAAAAAAGCCACCAGATTAAAGGTGGCCATGAAAAAAATAAATGAATACAAATAGTATTTGAAATTTAAATTAATAAC